>CAMNAT010000066.1 GCA_946531785.1 uncultured Oscillospiraceae bacterium | reverse complement strand
AGCGTTAACAGCTACCGGCAACGCTTTGCGTTGTTAAGTATTGTACTTAAAAATAGCTCGTCAAGAACAAGAAAACAATGTCTCAGCGTAAAAAAGCACAAAAAAAATAAAGCCGCATGGCTAAAACAGACATGACAAGAAGCAGCCGTTTCAATACCGCTGCTGAAAAGAGTATAAATTACAGATTATCATATCTTTATAAGCTGCATGAATTTCCTTTTTTCATCCGGATCAGAATGTATATATCTGTCCAGAGTCATCGAAACACTCGTATGTCCAAGTATCTCGCTGAGCATCTTTATATCACACTTCATATGCACGCACTCAGAAGCAAAGCTGTGGCGCAGATCATGAAACCGCATTGCTGCTATGCCGCATTTTGTGATTATGCGGTGGAAGAAGCGCCGTAAATAGCTTGGCTCTGTGTAATCACCTTTATCTGAAATTATAGGCGCTTCGTCGGTGCGCTTCATTTTTGTGAGCAGCTTTAAAAGAAAGTCCGGCAGAGGGATAACGCGCTTTGATGCTTCTGTTTTCGGTGCGCTGACAATAAATACCGTTCCGCCGTTGTTGTCCGATATCCGCTGTACAGTCCGGTTTATTGTTATTGCTCCGGCATCCGCATCAAAGTCTGACCACTTCAACCCGCATACCTCGCCTATACGCATTCCGGTATAAAGTGCGAACATTATGCCGAGCTTTTCGCGCGATGTGTCCGTTTTCAGCTCTTTTGTTAGCCTTTCCTTTTCTCTCTTGTTAAGCGTTCTCGTTTTCGGCTTTCCTGTTTTTACTCCTCTTATTCTGCTTATCCGGCATGGAATATTGTATGTATATTCGACAAAGTAGGCTATTGACTTTATGATCGACAGCATATCCTGTAGATACTTTCGTGAAATGCCCTCATTGCGTTTGAGCTTGCCGTCTGTAAGCTTTTCCAACATAAATCTATCAACTGCCTTTACCGAAAGCTGTCCCATGCCGTAGCTGCCGAAAAACGGCATTATATGCTTGTTCAGGATATACACATATTTCTCATATGATGACCGCTTGACCCGCAGCTTTACATCTGCCAACCATTCATTAGCCATAGTTTTGAATACGATATGATGTTTCTTTTTCATAATAGCCCTCCTTTGTGTTTTACCGATAAATGTGTATTATAATAATTATCCAAAAAAACAGGTGTTTTTTCAAGAAAATTCATTGACTTTTTATTTCTTGTGTGATACTATATAAGTGTATTTTTAAGTACAATAATTAAATTCCAGGTGCTGCATATCCGGTGCAGCATTTTTTAAATTCAATATATTCTTTTTTTGTTTTACCGCATATTTAATTGCATTATACGCCCCGCCGGCTTTATGGTCAATATAGCATATCACAAGATCTGATCTGTCTATCATGGTTCTGTTTCTTATACCTATTGCGGCTTTATAGTGAGCCTCAACGGATTGGGCGCATATCTCCACCTCATCATAGTATTGATGAAAATATTTCTCGTTATCCCTGTATTCAGCTGTCATATACGGCAGCACGAGAGTTAATGATGAATTACCGTAATCAAAAGCATTCTTCGCCCTTCGCACCGCCGATGCCGCAAGAATATCAAAATCCCCATTCCGTCCGACAAGAAAATCCACATACTCCTTTGTTTGAATCAAGCCTTTTATTGTCGTTTCAAGATTTGTTTCTATTGCCGGAATATTTTCAATATACCTATGTCCGAAAAGGCTGACTGTGTATATGTTAAGGTGATCGGTCATCGCTCTTGCTCCTACATATCTATTTAAAAACAGCATATATTATAATTATACCTATTTATTATTTACATGTCAAGTTAAATTGTAAATTAAAATAGGCGAAATCCCAATTTAATATATTATAATTATATATAGGTGGTGATGATCATGATAGATGCAGATTTTATTGCAAGCAGAATATCCGATCTTCGGATAAAAAAGAACGTATCCGCAAGAGATATGAGCCTCAGCTTGGGACAAAGCCAAAGCTATATTAATAATATTGAAAACAAAAAGGCTTTGCCTTCTATGCAAATGTTTCTTTATATTTGCGAATATCTGGATATATCGCCAAAGGACTTTTTTGACGAGGAAATAAATTCGCCTAACGCTTTTAACGAGCTTATCAAAAGCTTTAAGCGGCTGAATAAAGAACAGATAGATATACTTCTTGCTGTCGCCGAAGAAATGAAATAGTTCAAACACACAATGTCGGCAGTTGTCTAAGCTATAGCTTGAATTGTGATATAGCGCCCGTAAGCTCGGCACCTTCTCCCCGGGAGAAGGCTGAGCATATCGTTTTCATCCGGCAATGACTTCTTAATATAGGCATTAAAATACAGGGCATATGCATATTGCATTTGCCCTGTTTCGGTTTTGTCTATTTTTACAGCTCGTCTACGGTCTTTAAGAGATTCTCGCAGACTGTTCTGATCCTTAGTCTGTAGGTGTCTACATCCTGCTTGATCTTCAGCATCTCCTGATGCTTTTTTATATGCTCCTCATCGATCTGGCGCGCGAGCCTTGCCGCGTCAAGCTTTGCGCGGTTTACGATAGCCTGCGCCTCCATATTGGCGTTGTCCTTGATATCCTGCGCCGACTGACGCGCGACATCGAGCGAGCGCTGCATGGTGTCCTCTATCTCCTTGTAGTGGTTAACAGCATCGCTGAGCATATTTACCTTTTCCTTCAGCGCCGCATTCTCCTTGCAAAGCGCTTCATAGTCCTGTATGATAATATCCAGAAAGTCATCGACCGCATCACAATCATAGCCCTTCAGCTTTTTTTCAAATTCCTTGTTCTGAATGTCTATAGGTGTAAGCATGTGCCGTTTCCCCCTTTTGTTTATATATATTGCTTCAATGTTATATGCATGCGGTTTTTTCTCGTTTCGCCGTCAAAGCTGTATACAAGAAATCTGCCGCTGCCGCGAATGGACAGGATATCCCCCTCATGCACGGTCTCCGAGGTCTTTGTCACCTCGCGGTGGTTCACCTTGACCTTGCCGGCGTTGATGAGCGCCGCGGACTGTGCGCGGGAAATATTCGCCGCCGCTCCCACGACCGCATCAAGCCGCTCCGACGCGCAGACGGTGCCTATCGTTTTATACCGCCGCTCTATCTTGACGGAGCTGTAGTCCTCTATCTCTGTAACGGTCACGCCCTGATTGCCGATCTTTATGAGGTTATCCTTTACATAGTCCGCGATATCCTCATGCACGAACACATATGCGTAGCCGTCATATACCACGATATCACCAAGACGAGCCTGCGAGATACCCAGCGACAGGATAGTACCCATATAGTCGCGGTGATCGAGCTTTCTGCTATAGCCGCCCTCGACCTTGAAGCACCGCAGCGGAAACGAGGATATATCCGGCTCCGACCATTCGGGAAACACTCCCATTATCTTCTTTTCCGCATCGTCAAAGCCGCCCCAGAACAGGACATTATACCCATACGGAAAAGTGACATTATCATGTATGACCGCCTGCTCCGCGCCGTCAAGACAGCCGGAAAACACCGGGGCAGAATATCTTTCACACAGGGTAAACAGATCCTCCGCCCTCGCGATCACAAGCTTTTCATCCTCGTTCATCAATACCTCGGTCTCTTGTTGTTGAGAACTACGCCCTTGGGCGCAAGGCAGAACACACTCGGGCAGATACGCGCAAACTGGCAATCCATCCCCTCTGCGGCACCGCTTATGTAGTCAACGATGCGTCTTGCCTCC
The DNA here is from genome assembly GCA_946531785.1 of uncultured Oscillospiraceae bacterium. Lineage (GTDB taxonomy): Bacteria > Bacillota > Clostridia > UBA1381 > UBA1381 > Ornithomonoglobus. The sequence goes on along the minus strand of CAMNAT010000066.1, from coordinate 4,821 downwards.
TCGACCGCAGCAACACCGGACATATCAAATATCGTGATATGATTCTCCTTTACCTCTCTTACTATCTTCGAGCTGTCGTCAAAGGTAGTGGGTGAAAGTATGCTAAGCTCAGTGCCGCTGCTCCTGGGCTGGAAGGATGACTTCAGCTGCCGCTGCGAGCTGCTTCTGTAGGATGATGATGTGCCTGAATATGAAGCTGAGCCTGAATCCCTGTAGCTTGAAGAATATGACGACGAGCGGCGCACTGCCGGCTGCTCCTCTTCCTCATACTCATCCTCGTAATCATCATCACGCTTTCTGGAGAACAAAGACAGGATGCCTCTTCTGGGCTTCTCGTCCTCATACTCGTCCTCGTAATCCTCGTACTCCTCATCATATTCACGATCGTCGTCATAGTCGCGGCCTGTGAATGCTCGTTTTGCGTTACCTAAAAATGACATTGTTTTTTATCTCCTTTAATTATAGTTCCTTGCTCCGAAGATGGCGCTGCCTATGCGTACCATGGTCGCGCCGCAGCGGATGGCGGCTTCAAAATCGCCGCTCATTCCCATCGACAGCTCATCCATCGAAGCATTTTTGTATTCCTTCTTTGCCGTTTCGTCAAACAGCTTTTTCATATTTTTAAAATGCGGCTCCGCATCTTCATCAAGCGGCGCTATAGTCATAAGCCCCTTTACATGCGTATGCGTAAGCTCCGCCGCATGACTTAAAAGCTCGTCAAGCTCACCCGGCTCAATTCCCGATTTGGATTCCTCGCCGGATATGTTCACCTGTATAAGTATATCCATATCCACATCATGCGCCGCGGCAAGCCGCTCTATCTCATCCATAAGCCTTATGGAATCGACACTGTGTATCATGGCGCACCGGTCGATCACATACTTGACCTTGTTGGTCTGCAGATGACCTATCAGATGCCAGCGAACGGGAGCTACATGCTCGAACTTATCGCGCACCTCCTGCGCCTTATTCTCGCCCACATCCGTTACGCCGCAGGCGATCGCCTCGTTCATCATATCCACCGGATATGTCTTTGTAACGGCGATCAGCTTCACCTCGTCCGGATCTCTTCCGGCAGCCTCTGCCGCCGCCCTTATGCGTGCATTGATATTTTCAAGATTCTCTTTTATACTCATATTATTTTTCACCCACTATCACTCTGTCCATTGAGCCGAGCTTATTCTCCGCGGTATCGACCGAACGGATTATGGAATACTCCTGCTCAGCATCGGTGTATACCACTTCCACATCGCACTTATATGATTCCGAGCCCTTCATTCCGTTTACATAATATTTGCTTATACCCGCATCGGTGCGGATAGCATAGGTCGGCACCTTATATCCGGAATAGCTTTTGAAGATGATCTCCGCATCAAGCTGCCTGTATGAAAACGCGCTCTCAACATAGGTCGGGATCTTGACAAGGAACATGCTTTCGCCGTTTTCGTCCGCAGGCGACACGAAGGTGATCGTTCCCTTTGTATCAGATGCCGCAGTTCCCGGGAACCTCAATGTCACCGGTGTTCCCTCTGTGCATAATGAGGTCTTATCCTTATTTACCACACCGAGAACATACCATTCATGGTTATTCATGACCTTGCAGACAGGATCGCCCACAACTACCGCCGCATTCTCATCACGGTTGATCTCGTTTAAGGTGAGCGACCTTATATACTGCGGATTATAGTCCGCTATCCTCTCCGGTGCAAGCACGGATTCAAGCCCGTCAACATATGACGAGAATATACCCGACCTGTTTGAGAGTATATCCCGCTTGCCTGAGCTTATCTTTGCCTCGAGCAACCCACGCTCCGCCTCAAGCACCGACAGGGCGCTCACGGCATTTTCATCCGAGCCCTTGCGGTACGCGTTTATATCCTCGCGGTAGCTGCGCACGGTCTCGACACTGTTGCTCTTTGACGCGTCAATTACACTGCCCATGCGTGAGGATATCTCATTCTCGACCGACGCCTCGCCGGTCTCATAGGTCTCGCGCCCTGCGGAAAGTCCCGACAGGAGCTTTATCCTTTTATCAAGCGTCCTCAGCTCACTGAGATGCGATGTATCTATATTCGAGGCGTATATTGCGCTTATCGCGGTATTGTTCGCGACACGCTCACCCTCATCCGCGATATTATATACCGTACCGGGTGATGTGGCATAATATACCGACTCTTCCCTCACTATATATGCACCGTCACATTTTGTTGCTATCTCATAGGTGAACTCCTCAAGTCCCGCAGTACGCACCGGCGAAACAAAATATGCTATACCGTAGCCTATGATAGCACACAAGGTGACAGCGATCACAATTATGAAAAACTTTTTCATCTAATGTACCTTTTTACTACACAATAATATGATCATACTATTATATTATATATTCTTTTACTACAAATTTCAACCCCTTTTTACAAATTTCTATCCTGTTGATGCCTGAAATACGCTACAGAATTTGCGATAGCCCGGTTTTTATCCGCAATATATAGCTTCGGGCGCGGAGGTTCCGCAATTTCCCCTACCGCACTCATAAGCCCCTCATGCCGGTCAAGATGCGAAAGAACGCCCTTTACCAGCTCCGAAAAACTATACTCCCTGTATCTTTCGAGCCCGACAAGCTCTGCCGCCTGCTCCATATCCTTTACCAGCTCTCTGCCGTAGATCCCGACCGCTGCGCCATATGATTCCTTGTTTACATAATATATATCACCGGAGCATATGCCAAACACGCGCATACACTCAAAATAGCCATGCATAATGAGCCGCCTCAGCTTCTCCGGCTCAAAATCCATCAGTCCCGGCTCCGGCTCCGTATTTTTTATCCGTATTATATTCGCTCCGCATCCGCCGCAGTCCTTAACCACGCCTATCCCTCGCGGCGAAACGGAAATGATATCCCGTATCCCGCGGCGGATGAGCATATTCTCGGGGATGTTGTTCCGCACTCCGCCGTCTGTGAACGCCTCGCCGTCTATCTCCACCTGGCGAAAGACAGGAAAGCACGCGCTCGCCATTATATAGTCGATAAGGCTGCCGTCAGGGATATCATTTATAAACAGCTCCACTGACCTTTTCTCAGTTACCGAGAATGCGCACAGTCCGAAATCCATGGCAGAGCCGCGCACCGCAGACTCGGATACCGCTTCCGTTATCAGGCTCCTCAGCGGCGATGGGTCAAAACCGCCCTTTATAATCTCATCAAACGAGCCTATAAGCGCCGACGGCGACAGGAGATCGCCGCACTCGGCACCGCATATGATATTCTCAGGTCTTATATTCAGCCAAAGCCGCTCCGCGTCCGCGCCCGCGGCAAATGCCGCACCGTTGATAGCGCCGACAGATGTGCCGGTTATCGCGCATATGTCCTTCCCCAAATCGCGCAGCGCGCGCCATACTCCGACCTCAAACGCGCCGCGCGCGCCTCCGCCGCCGAGCGCCAGACCGTATTTCATATTGATCATCTCCCGCATTAGTTTTTGAAGATAAAAGCCGTCATATACCATGCCGGAGCGTGGAGAAATATGCATATTGACTAACTGGGCTGTTTATGGTATAATGATTGTAGCTATTAAGTCAAATCACCTATCGGATAATATTAACAGAAAAGAGATGATTTAATTGAAACGGATAATTTGCGCAGTCGCGGCAGCCTCGGTCATGCTCAGCTCAACAGCTGCATTTGCCTCAGTCATTCCCGACCATAAGGGCACCGACCTCACGCAGTTCGAGATCGGCACAAAGCCGCTCGGCAAGAACGTCACAGGCTACAGCGCCATTTTCAAGGAGGCAGGACAGCAGTTCGGCATTGACCCGAACATACTTGCCGCCATATGTATGCAGGAATCCGGCGGAGTGAACTACGACACATATTCCGACGGCACAGACCGCCCCGCAAAGGGTATAATGCAGATCGAATATACAAACGAAAAGTCATTTTCAAACTTCGGGCTTGACCAGACAGGCACAGCTTGGACGCTTGACGACAGGCTCGACCCGAAAAAGGCTGTTCCCTATGCGGCTTGGCTGCTTTCGGAAATGCTTTACAGATACAACAACGACTACGCAAAAATGCTGCAGGCATATAATTTTGGAGAATATATGCTGAATATGATAATAAAGGCAAAGGGCGATGACTGGCTCGACGAACGCGAAAACGCGAAAAGCTATCTTTCAAGCTGGAGCTACAGCAGCTACGGCGACAAGGAATACATTGAGCATGTACTCAGGTATTTCCACAAGGGCAGGATCGAGTACAACGGCGCAAAGGTGCGCCTGAACGGGAAATATATAAAATTCTCCAACCAGTATCCTCTTGTTGTAAACAACCGCACGCTCATTCCGATACGCGGCGTGAGCGAGGCTCTCGGCGCAAGCGTTGACTGGGACGGCAGCAAGGCATGTGCTACGATCAAGAAGGGCAATACCCGGGTTGAGCTGTATATCGACCGTGACGATGCCTATATCAACGGCGAGCCGTATGTTCTTGATGTTCCCGCTGAGCTTATCAATAACCGCACAATGGTCCCGATACGCTTTGTTGCCGAGGCACTGGGCACAGAGGTCGAATGGGATCAGGAGACATGTACAGTCGAATTATATTACTAAAACAAATGGGGATGTAAAAAACTGAGTTTTTTACATCCCCTTATTCATTTGGCATTATATTTGTTCATTGCGCTTTCATAGCCGTTGGTTATGATCTCGCGCACTGCCTTGTATGCCTTTTTTATCGTTTCCTCAAATACGGGTATCTCGTCCTTTGAGAACCTGCCGAGAACATAGTCGGCAAGATCATAGTCCTCATGCTGCGGTGAGCCGATG
>CAMNAT010000065.1 GCA_946531785.1 uncultured Oscillospiraceae bacterium | reverse complement strand
TTGATGTAACATTCACAAAGGATGGCAACAAGATCGCGTTTACAGATCTTCAGGAAAATGATGTTCTTTCTATCCAGTACGATATCGTTAACGGTAAAGAGCTGAAGGATAGAGATTACTACAATGTACTTGTTGCATCAAATGCTGTTGAGGGTAATGTAACAAGCAAGGACGAGGAAGATCAGACGATCACGATCGGCGGCAATGAGTACGATCTCGTTGAGGGTATGACTTCAACCGGTGACTACGAGCTTGGTACATCATACAAGGTATATGTCGATGCATTCGGTTATGTAGCATACTTTGATGAGGGCAACTCAGAGAAGAACTACGGCGTAATCGTTGCTATGTACAAGGGCAATGGTGATGATTATTACACAGTAAGAATGATCACATCAGACGCTAAGGTCGTAACATATGAGTGTAAGGATGAGGCTGAAGAGTCGAAGTTCTACACATATGCAACAACAGGTACAGCTACAACAGGTACTACACCGTCAACGTTCTCAAAGACAACAGCTGGAGTAAGAGACAGAATCAAGAGCGGTGAGACAGTCTGCACATATAAGCTCACAAGCGGCAAGATCAAGTTTGATAAGGCGATGGACGCTGTAGGCGGCACAGAGCTTACATACAAGGCTAACTCAACAAAGCTCGGCGGTTACACACTTAAGGATTCTGTAACAAAGATCGTTGATATGGACGATTACATGAAGGATTCAAACGCTGGTAACACCGTTGCAACACTTTCAGTTTCAAGCTTCGAGGACGATGCTGATTATGAGGCATATCTCTTCGATAAGAACACAAACGGCGACTACAGATTCGCTATCGTACTTAACGGTACATCATCGATCAGACCTGAGACTCAGATCGCAGTTGTTAAGGCTGTAAACGGTCAGAAGGATTCAGATTCGACAACATGCAACGCTTACACAGTAGGTCGTGGCGGCAACGAGATCGAGCTTCTCGTTGAGGATAGCGCAGACTCACTTTCAGAGGGTGCTATCGTAGCTTATACAATCGGCTCAGAGGGTTATGTTGAGGATGGAGATCTCTATGTACTCTACAACCCGGCTGGCGACTATAAGGCATTACTTGCAAATGTTACCGGAAACGATGACTTCGGCGCTGGACTCCAGAATGTTCAGAAGGTCACAGCTTCAGGCAAGAACAACGGCAAGTATGAGATAGCTTACAACGGTAAGACATCAACAGCTAAGGATGTATTCGCATACCTCGGTGTTGTTTACAGAAAGTCAGCATCATCATTCGACCTCTTCACAGACAAGACAAATGGTGCTACATCGATCAATGACACAACTGATTTCTCGATCGCAGGTGCAAATGTTTACACATTTGACTACAACGAGAGAGTTAACAAGGGTGTAAGACTTTCAGTTGGTAACTCAGGTACACAGAACACATCGATCTTCAACCAGGCTTACTCAGATGAGAACGGCAATGTTACAGCTGACTCACTGAAGGATAAGAACTATGTAACATGGGATCAGTCAGTTCTTGATGCTAACAGCATTACACCGCAGCTCGCTTTCGTTAAGGAAGTTGACAACGATGTAACTGACGTAGTATTCTTCGTTGCTCCGTAATCAGACTCTGGTTTGATAAAAGGCTAAAAATACTAAGGGGGCTGCCCGCAAGGGCGGCTCCTTTTTTCGTGTTTCTACTTGACAGTGATGTAAAACAATGCTAAAATGGTATAGTATAAAAACTGAGGGGGATACAGAAATGAAAAAAATACAGCAGCAGCTTTTAACCGGCGAGCGCGCATTGTTTATGGGACGCGATCTTGATATATATGATTGTGTGTTCGATGATGGCGAATCACCGCTTAAAGAGAGCAGAAATATAAGGGTAACGGGCAGCATCTTCCGTTGGAAATATCCATTGTGGTACGCGAAGGATATAGAGGTAAAGGACTGCACGCTATTTAACATGGCACGCGCCGGTATATGGTATACGGAAAATCTGAAGATGACCGACACTACAATCGAGGCACCCAAGACCTTCAGACGCGTTAAGGGTCTGGAGCTTACAAATGTAGATATGGTGAACGCCGAGGAAACACTCTGGTCATGCTCGGATGTGAAGATAAACAATGTATCGGCGCATGGCGATTATCTCGCTATGAACTGCAGCGATATGGAGATAGATAACCTGCGGCTTGTCGGCAACTACTCATTTGACGGAGTGAAGAATGCCGTTATCCGCAATTCGCGTCTGCTGTCAAAGGACGCGTTCTGGAACACCGATAATGTGACGGTGTATGACAGCTTTATATCCGGCGAATACCTCGGCTGGAATGCGAAGAACCTCACGCTCATAAACTGTACCATAGAGAGCCTGCAGGGCATGTGCTACATAGACAATCTGGTTATGAAAAACTGCAAGCTGATAAACACCACGCTTGCGTTTGAGTATTCAACGGTAGAGGCGGATATCACCTCGCATATCGACAGCGTCATAAACCCGACCTCCGGCACGATAACGGCTGAGAGCATCGGCGAGCTGATACTGGAAAAGGACAAGATCGATCCGGAAAAGACGATCATAAAGGTAAAAAACTAATGGATTTTGATAAGATCATCGACAGGCGCGGGACCAACGCGCTGAAATGGGATGTAAAGGACGGAGAGCTGCCCATGTGGGTGGCGGATATGGATTTTGAGACCGCGCCGGAGATAACGGCAGCGATCATCGACCGCGCAAAACATGGCGCGTTCGGCTATAACATCGTGCCGGATGAGTGGTATGACGCATACATTTCATGGTGGCGCGAGAGGCACGGCTTTGAGATAGATAAAGACTGGCTGATCTTCTCGACAGGCGTTGTTCCGACTCTATCAAGCGTCGTGAGAAAGCTCACAACTCCGGCGGAGTATGTGATGATACTCACGCCGTGCTATAACATTTTTTTTAATTCGATAGTAAACAACGGTAGAAATCCGCTTGAATGTCCGCTTGTGTATGAGGATAATGAATACCATATAGACTTTGAGCTGTTCGAGGAAATGGCATCACGCCCGCAGACGACAATGCTCATACTCTGCAATCCCCATAACCCGGTCGGCAAGATATGGGACAGGGAAACGCTTGCGCGCATCGGCGAGATCTGTATGAGGAATAATGTGATCGTGGTGAGCGACGAGATACACTGCGACCTTACCGCCGCGGGCAAGGGGTATATCCCGTTCGCGTCGGTATCTGAGGCGTGCCGCGATAACAGCATAACCTGCATAGCGCCGACAAAGGCGTTTAATTTAGCGGGCTTGCAGACCTCGGCGGTAGTGGTGCCGGACAGGTTCTTATATAACAAGGTGAACCGCGGACTGAACACCGACGAGGTAGCTGAGCCGAACTCGTTCGCGGTGCAGGCAGCAGTCGTGGCGTTCACCCGCGGCGCGGACTGGCTCGACGCTCTGAGAGGATATATAGACAATAACCGCCGCATAACCGCGGAGTTTATAGAAAAGGAAATACCCGATATTACTTATGTGCCGTCGGAGGCGACCTATCTCCTCTGGCTGTACTGCGGCGGCATCTGCGGTGATTCAAGGGAGCTTGCGGAGTTCATCCGGCGCGATACCGGGCTTTATCTTTCTGACGGCGCGCAGTACGGCAGGGGCGGAGAGAAATTTCTGCGCCTGAATATAGCGTGTCCTGAGTCGATGCTGAGGGATGGACTGAACAGATTGAAGCAAGGCATAGAAGACTATAAGGCAAAATGAAGGAACTTAATTTTGAAGGAAATATAACTACTAAAGAGATGCTCAGCATGGTGATACGGTTGAGCATCCCCGCTTTTTTTGCGGAAATGACAACGGTAATGATGGAATATATCGACGCGGGCATGGTCGGCTCACTGGGCGCTAACGCTACCGCGGCGATAGGTCTTGTGAGCAGCACGACATGGCTGATCGGCGGACTGGCGGTCGCGTCGGCAACGGGCTTTTCGGTGCAGGTCGCGCAGCTCATCGGCGCAAAGCGTGACGCGGACGCGAGGAATGTCGTGCGCCAGGGCATGATGACTGTGGTCATCATCGGATTCATACTCATGGCGCTCGCGGCATCCATCTCCGGCGCGCTCCCGGGCCGGCTCGGCGGCGGCGAGGAGATACGGCGGGACGCATCGGCGTATTTTCTTATATACGCTCTGTTCCTGCCGGTGATGCAGCTGAGGTTTTTAGGCGGCTCACTGCTGCAATGCAGCGGAGATATGAAAACGCCGAGCCTGCTGAACATCATGCTGTGCATACTTGATGTTATCTTTAATTTCTTCCTTATATTCCCGTCAAGGACGGTGGATATATCGGGCTTTGGCATATCCGTCCGGGGCGCGGGACTCGGAGTTGCGGGCGCGGCGCTTGGTACGGCGTTTGCCGAGGTGGTCGTTACGGCGCTTATGCTGTGGGCGCTGTGCGTGAGATCGGAAAAGCTTGCGCTGCGCCTCGGCGGAGAGTGGCGGTTCAATAAGAACACGATGAAGACCGCGGCGCGTATCGCGATCCCGACCGCGTTTGAGCACACAATAATGTGCGGCGCGTATATCGTTGATACCGTCATAGTCGCGCCGCTCGGAACGGTCGCAATAGCGGCGAATTCGCTTGCGATAACCGCCGAGAGCCTTTGCTATATGCCGGGCTTCGGCATAGCGTCAGCGGCGACAACGCTTGTCGGGCAGAGCATAGGCGCGGGACGCAAGGATATGTCGATGCGGCTCGCAAAGTCATCGGTGCTGCTCGGGATGGGCGTGATGACGTTCATGGGTGCGGTGATGTTCATAACGGCGCCGTATATGCTGTCGCTCTTAACTCCGTCGGAGGAGGTCAGGGAGCTTGGCGCGGCGGTGCTTCGGATAGAGGCGTTCGCGGAGCCATTGTATGCCGCGGCGATAGTCTGCGCGGGCGCTCTGCGCGGCGCGGGCGACACGCTTGTGCCTAGCATAATGAACCTTTTCTGCATGTGGGGGATCCGCATAACCGCGGCGCTGATCCTTGTAGGTCCGTTCGGGCTTTACGGCTTCTGGGCGGCGATGTGCGGCGAGCTCTGCATCCGCGGCACGCTGTTCATAATCCGTATGCTGCGCGGCAAATGGCTTGAACGCAATGTAATAAAGGTGTAAAATTTTCGTAAAAAAAATAATAAAAAACCGTTGCAACGCGAATATTTGTGTGGTATAATGAATGTATCTACGGAAAAGGAGAAAACTTAATGAAAAAAGCTATTTCACTTTTCGCAGCGGCTGCCGTTACGGCTTCGATGTTCACCGGAACGGTGCAGGCAAAGGACGCGGATAAGGTCATAAGGCTGACTATCGGCGACCCCGTTATGACGGTCGACGGCGCAAAGGTAAATATAGATGATGAGGGCACTGTGCCCGTAATCGTGAACGAGCGCACGCTTGTGCCGATAAGAGCGATAATAGAGGCCGCGGGCGGCACAGTCGGCTGGGACGGTGCAACGCAGACGGTTACGCTCAGCTATGCCGGCAGCGATATAGAGCTAAAAATAGACTCAAATACAGCGCAGCTGAACGGCATGACCGACGAGCTTGATGTCGCACCCGAGATAATCAACGAGCGCACGATGCTCCCGATACGCTATATCTCAGAGAGCTTCGGCTTCCATGTGGACTGGGACGGAGATGCAGAGACGGTGACGCTCACCGTTCATCCCGCGATACTTGAGGTCGGGGATATAAAGGTGACAGAGGATGACCTCTACGGTATCGCAGAAGCTGCGAATGATAAGGCTGTATCTGAGTTGGCGGATGTCTTAAAATACGGACAGCTTGCCACCATGAAGGGCATGACGCTCGATAAGGATACCGAGGATACCATTACGCAGATCATAAGCGGCGATAGATGGGATTCTGTTATGCTAGATGTCAGCCGCGGCACTGTACACAGATTGATACAGGCTCTGGCTTATTCACAGATGATCGTAGGTCAGGTAGCCGAGGGTATGACTGTACCTGACGCGCAGATCAGGGAGCATTTCATAAGCAGCTATATGCGCGCAAAGCATATCCTTGTTGAGGATAAGGCGCTTGCCGAGGATATCCTCAAAAAGGCACAGGGCGGCGAGGATTTCGATAAGCTCATTGCCGAATATAACACAGACCCCGGTATGCCGTCATATCCGGACGGATATATCTTCACAGACGATGAAATGGTAAAGCCGTTTGAGGACTGCGTTAAGTCTCTGAAGTCAGACGAGATCGGCATCTGCGAAAGCGATTACGGCTGGCATATAGTAAAGAGGCTGTCACTCACAGGCGATGAGGAGGGCTTTGGCGGCTGGCTGGAGACAGAAAAGGAAAACATAGAGGGCGATATCCTTTATGATGATGTAAAGGTCGAGCTTGATAAAATGTGCGCCGAGGCGGGCATAGAAGCAAAAATAGTAAAATAATATAACAGGAGGAAATATATCATGAAGAAGTTTATTTCATTAACACTTGCGGCGATGCTTTCAGCATCGGCTATGGGCATCACAGCGCTTGCGGAGGACAAGATCACCGTTACGGTAAACGGCGCGGAGGTAGTTTTTGAGGATCAGGCACCGTTCGTTGAGAACGACAGAACGCTCGTTCCCATGCGTGCTATCTTTGAGGCGCTCGGCGCGGTGGTTGAGTGGGACGGCGAGACACAGACCGTTATCTCATATGATCCCAAGAGCGAGGTGAGCATCGTTTTACAGATCGGCTCAAACAAGCTGTTCGTAAACGATAAGCCGGTAGAGCTCGATGTTGCTGCAAAGGTAGTGAACGAGAGAACAATGGTCCCGGTAAGAGCTATCGCCGAGGGCATGAACTGCAAGGTAGACTGGGATCAGGAGAACCTTACGGTCATCATCGTGAAGGAAGCTGAACCCGAGCTTCCGGGCGCGGAGATCGCAAACCCCTGGACTGAGTACAAAACTCTTGACGAGCTCAACGCGGCTATCAGCAATAATGCTGACGCCAAGGTAAAGTATGCGGTAGCGGATCCGTCAGTTCCGGCAACGGTAAGCGAGAACGGCTACAGATATCTTGCGGCAGAGAATATGGCTGAGATAAAAGGTCTCTGGGAAGTAGGCGCAGGTGCTGAGATAGTTATAAGAACAATGCCGGGCGATACCGATATTTCAGGTATAACCGGCGGCGAGAAGCTCAGCGAGGAGAAGATAGGCGACTCGATGGTAGAGTTCTACAGATATGCCGAGAATACGGTATATGCTGTATGGACCTGCGACGATGCCGGCACTCTCTACAGCCACAGCGTATCGGTAACAAGCCCTGACTTTGACACGATCGAGGTCTGCAAGACGCTCGTGAAGGATGTAGAAGATCATCATCCTAAAGGTTAATAACCATGAGAACGATATATATTGAATGCAATATGGGCGCGGCGGGGGATATGCTCCTTGCCGCGCTCATTGAGCTTATGCCGGAGCCGGAGCGGTTCGTAGAACGGCTCAACGCTATAGGCATACCGGGAGTTACATACAGGATAAGCAAGACCGAAAAATGCGGCATATGCGGCACGCAGGTGGATGTTGAGGTGCATGGCGAGGTCGAGCATGAGCATCACCACCACGAGCACCACCATCACAGCAGTATGCATGATATCGAGCATATAATATCGCATCTGGATGTACCGGAGAGGGTGAAGAAGTCCGCGGTGGAGGTATATAAGCGTATCGCCGCGGCGGAGAGCGAGGCGCATGGGCGGCCGGTAGAGGAGATACATTTCCATGAGGTCGGCGCAATGGACGCGGTGGCGGATGTCACCGGAGTTTGTCTTGCCCTTGCCGAGCTTGCGCCGGAGCGAGTGATCGCGTCGCCGGTAAATGTCGGCAGCGGCACTGTGCGCTGCGCGCATGGCATTTTGCCCGTTCCCGCGCCTGCGACCGCGAATATACTGAAGGGTGTGCCGTACTACAGCGGCGATATAAAAACAGAGCTATGCACCCCGACGGGCGCGGCGCTTTTAAAGAATTTCGTATCGGAGTTCACAGATATGCCCGTAATGCGTGTTGAAAGGATCGGCTACGGAATGGGGCATAAGGACCTTGACGCGGCAAACTGCGTGCGGATAATGCTCGGCGATACTGCCGCAAGCGGCGGCGAGGTCGCGGAGCTGCGCTGCAACCTCGACGATATGACCGGCGAGGGCATAGGCTATGCCACCGAGGTTTTGTACCGCGCAGGGGCACTTGATGTGTACACCATCCCGATCGGGATGAAAAAAAACCGCCCGGGCATACTCCTGACCTGCATGTGCAGGATGGAGGACCGCGAGAGGATGCTGTCGCTTATAATGAAGCACACAACGACCTTAGGCGTGCGCGAATACATCTGCCGCAGATACACGCTAAGGCGCGAGATGACAGAGCTTGAAACAAATTACGGTACGGTGCGCGCAAAGCGCTCATCGGGCTTCGGCGCGGAGCGCATAAAGCCCGAATATGAGGATATGAAAAAAATAGCGGACAAAAACGACATACCCCTGTCGGATATAAAGCCGCTCTGAAGATCAGATCTCAGTTTAACAGGGTACGCAAAGCGTACCCTGTTAAACTGAGATTTATTTT
>CAMNAT010000064.1 GCA_946531785.1 uncultured Oscillospiraceae bacterium | reverse complement strand
GATATAGTGGTTTTGTTATGGTAAAATACCTATTATCAAGATTACAGAGGGATAATTATGGCTGATTTTGAGCATTCCTGTTTTTTCACAGGACACAGAGCTATAGCTTCAGCGCTTATACCGGCGCTTGAGCACAGGACAGAGGCGGCTTGTAAGCTGCTTATCCGTAATAATGGAGTTACCGATTTTATTGCCGGAGGCGCGCGCGGCTTTGATACTCTCGCCGCGCTTACAGTATTACGACTAAAGAACGAATTCCCGGATATTCGCCTCCGGCTTTATCTCCCCTGCACCGATCAGGCGCGACGGTGGGGCAGGCGTGATGTCGAAAGATGGCAGGATATACTGGATCGCGCCGATGAATACAGATATATACACGACGGTAAGTATATCCCCGGGTGTATGCAGCTGAGAAACCGGACGATGGTAGATGATGCTAAATACGGTATCGTATACTGCAGCCGCAGCAGCGGCGGCGCATACTATACCGTGAATTATGCCAGAGATAAAGAAAGGGAATTGATCTGCTTATGAAATGAGAGGACTGTACTGAACAGTCCTCTCATTCTTTACATTGGTTTGATCACAGACAACGCCGATCTGTCGCGTCTGAAATGCTCCTTGAACCGAGCCTTGACATCATCAAACGTCACCGTTTTATACACATCATAGAAATTAAAATAATCGATATCCATAAACTGAAGCTGCAGCATTGTGGACGCGTATGTTTCTATATCATTATGCGAACGGATATATTTGCCCCACATCACCTTTTTTGCAAGCTCAAAATCAGTTTCGGACAAGCCATTTTTTGCTACTTTATCTACTTCATCAAGAATTGTATCATATACCCTTTCCGGGTCGGGCGATTCGCCGTCTATGGTGGTAAACGCATAGTCCTTCTGCATTGTGTAATCCGTATCAAAGGTGTTGTTTATCAAGCCCTCATTATAGAGTTTCTGATATATATCGGATCCTCTGCCGAACAGCATCCTGAGCAGGATCGTGATCTCCAGATTCTTCTTCAGAAGCTCACTTCCCGACTTGGGAACATCGTTATCCTTCCAGCCCAGCATGAACATAGGCGCCGAAACAGCCATTTTTCTCTCATGGTAGCGCTCGGCTATCTCCGCCGCCTCATCCGGATGCACACGTCCTATCGGCTCAGTGAACGGCTCATTGTTCTTTATGCCGTCCTCTATCACCTTCACAGCGCTGTCCACATCAACATTGCCGACTATGACAAGCGCCATATTTGAAAGGTTATAGAAGGTCGTATAGCATTTATATAAATACTCCGGTGTGATTTTTGCTATGCTCTCAACAGTTCCGGCTATCTCCTTCTTTACAGGGTGACTGTTATACAGGCAGTTTATGAAATTAAAGAACAGCTGCCAGCCGGGAGTGTCATCATACATCCGTATCTCCTGGCCGATTATCCCCTGCTCCTTCTGCACAGTCTCATCTGTATAGTAGGGGCTCTGCACATAGTCAAGAAGCGTTGCAAGGTTTTCCTCGAAATTTGCGGTTGCCGAGAACAGATAGGCTGTGATATTAAACGAGGTGAACGCGTTTGCACTGCCGCCGTATTTTGAGAACTTGTCAAACACGTTGCTTCCATCCGGCTGATCGAACATCTTATGCTCAAGATAATGCGCTATACCATCCGGCACATGCGTTACCTCTGTTTCACCGGGCACGATAAAGTCCGATTCAACTGAGCCGTAATCGGTGCCGAAGATCGCATATGAACCGCTGTACTCGGGCTTTGGAACAATAAATATGCGAAGTCCGGAGCTATGCTTTCCGCAATACAGAGTTTCGCCTGTCTTTTCGCTTTTTCTGATTCTAAGCTCCATTTATTCCGCCTCCTTGCCCTTTAAGAAATACGAAGTGTCGAGCTGCAGCTTCTTTGAAACAGCAACAACATCCTCAACCGTGACCTTTTCGATAGCCGCGGTCATTTCCTCGACCGTGCGCTCATTCCCCGCCACGCGGTTCATCATGTTAGTCGATGCCATGGCGCGCTGATCGTCATAGAACGATTTATAATTATTGATAATAGCGATCTTGCTTGATGTAAACTCATGCTCGGAGATATTGCCCTTTCTGATCTCCTCAAGCTGCACAAGAGTTTCATCATATGCCTTTTGGAAATTTTCAAACTCAATGCCGGCATTTACCACGATCATGCCCTTGAAGCGCTCAAGCTGTGATGCTGCGTAATACGCCAGCGAAAGCTTTTCACGAACATTATTGAACAGCTTTGAATGTGCTCCCGCACCGAACACACTGTTGAATACAACCAGCGCGTCGTAATCCGGATCGGTCGGCCGGGTATTTGTTATAAAGCCCATCGCAAGCTTGCCCTGAGCCACATCCATTTCCTCTTTCACCTGATGGATATCGCCATCCGGTCGCGAAAGAATATCGGTCTTTGGCAGCTGTGCCGCTGTGAACTCGAGCTTATCGGTATACTCCCTGACCGCCGCCGCAGCCTGATCTATATCAGTGCTGCCGCAGATATATATATCGATAACTGATGATGTGATGATCGATCTGTAGTACTCATAAAGTCTCGCTGCGGTTATCTCATTTATCCTTTTCTCGTCTCCTAGTCTGTTTATCGCAAATGCAGTACCGCGCGCAGTTTCCTGCTGGCAGCGTGTTGAGGCATACTGCCGCTTATCATTTATGAACGCCAGTATCTTATTTATCGCGTTCTTCTTTTCGATCTCGGTGGTCTTTTCGTCAAATGCTCCGCCTGCGGCTTTAGGCGCAAACAGCACCGACATCAGAAGCCGCAAGAGATCCGCGACAAGCGGCTCGCCCTCGGGCGCATATTTATCGGAGATCGTCTCTGCATCGAAATACATCACCTGATCCTCGCCGCACTTCATGGTTGCCACGCCCATCGATGCGCCGTATAAGTTATCAAGATATTTTGCGATCGCAGCTCTGTCCGGGCAAAGCTCAGTACCGCTCTTTAACACCATTGGAAGAAGAGCGTTATACGACGCGTCAGCATCGGTGAGCGGTCTGTGTATAAAAACCGAGACCGATGTAGTTTTCAGCTTGTCCATCTCGATATAACGCAGACTGACATTATCATTTATCCTTACAACCTTCATTGCAAACTCCTCTTAATCTACAATACTCTCTATATCTCTGAAAGACAGATCCTTGTGCATTGCCATATTGATACCGTTTGCCACAGTCTTTGACATACGCTTGATAACAAGGTCGATATCTTTTGTCGTCACCATAAGCGGCTCATATTCCTTCGGTATTTCCCTGCCTGCTATCCGTTCCGCTGCGATCACAGTCGGAACTCCTATCGCTATAACCGGTACTCCGAAGCCCTCGCGGTCTATGGATGAACGGTTATTTCCCACGCCCGAGCCGGGAGCTATGCCGGCATCGGATATCTGGATCGTAGTGCACACGCGATTGATATCAGCACCCGCAAGCGCGTCTATGACAATTATAGCCTCGGGCTTCACCTTTTCGGCAACACCGCGGATGATCTCGCTCGTTTCAATTCCGGTCGTACCCATAACGCCGGGAGTTATAGCCGAAACGATTCCGTAATCATCATCAAGCACCTCGGGCATCTTATTTTTTATGTGGCTCGTGATTATCAGTCCACTCACAGTCTCCGCGCCGAGTGCGTCGGGGGTGATATCGCGGTTCCCGAGTCCTGCCACAAGTATCCTGGAGCTTTTTATCATATGCCGCAGCTCATCGGCAAGCATACGGCAGACCTCCTCATAATCATCAAGGCTGTACCTGATATCCGGCGCCTCTATGGTTATATATCTGCCTATATTCTTACCGATAGATTTCGCGCCCGATTCGGTCATCACCTCAACTACAGTTTTCGTGATGCTCCCTTGTCCGGTCTTTGTGAGCTTTACGCCCTCTATCTCCTTAGCCTCGCCGCGAGTTATCTCGTGAGCCTCGACTGCCAGATCTGTCCTTATACTCATATCCGCAACTCCTTAATTATACTTTTAGTATAATTATCTGCGGATACAGGCATGATTATTCCCCTAACGCCTTATTGATGGTCTCTACCATCACTGATTTTTCAACACATTTTACGGATATACCGCTTATGTTGTTCTTGGTGTCGAGCATGATAAGCGCAGGCATTCCCATGCCGATGATATCGCCGAAGTTTTCCTTTGCCTCAGGATGCTCGTCAATGTCGGTCACAACAAAGTTCACACGACCCGTGTACTCCTTCTCGATCTCCTCTACATTTGCCATGTATTCGTTATACTGTGCATCGTTCTTTGAAACAAAAAACTGGAATGTAGGTGTATAGACCTTCTCAGTCGTCATGACACTGCTCGTCGGAGTATCAACAGGATGATATACCTCATGAACTATGGCAAACACCACAAGTGCTACAATGATAAACGCTACAAGTATTATCACCAGTCTTACTCTGTTCTCTACCTCCGGATTCTTCTCGCGGAGATCCTTCTTATCGTTATTATTCTTATTGTCGCCCATTATCAGCAACTCCTTCTTTATAGATTTTGTTTATTTCATCCAGTGCGCGAGCCGCGATCACAGCATAGCGCTCCTGTTTGTTTCTGATTCGCTTGTCAAGTCCGTCGATTATGCCGAAATTTGCATTCATCGGCTGAAATTTTTTATTTGCCGGATTTGATATATATAATGCCAGCGAGCCTATCGCCGTTTTTGAGCTCGGCTCCGGAGG
This sequence comes from uncultured Oscillospiraceae bacterium, assembly GCA_946531785.1. Classification (GTDB taxonomy): domain Bacteria; phylum Bacillota; class Clostridia; order UBA1381; family UBA1381; genus Ornithomonoglobus. The sequence continues at coordinate 3,883 of CAMNAT010000064.1, read as the reverse complement.
CTTTATCCCCCTAAGCTCACAGGCAAGGTTATAGCCCGCCATTATTCCGCTTGAAGCGGACTCTACATAACCCTCTACTCCTGTTATCTGTCCCGCAAAATATACCTTTGGGTGCTTCTTCATCCTGTAGAAGCAGTCCAGGAGCTCAGGGGAATTAATGAATGTATTGCGATGCATAACACCGTATTTTACGAACTCAGCATTCTCAAGACCGGGTATCATTCTGAATACACGTTTCTGCTCGCCCCATTTCAGGTTTGTCTGAAATCCTACAAGATTATACAGCGTTCCCTTTGCGTCGTCCTGACGAAGCTGCACGACAGCATACGCATCATCCCTGCCGGTCTTAGGATCGACAAGACCAACCGGCTTCAAGGGGCCGAAGGTGAGCGTTTCGCGTCCGCGCTTTGCCATTACCTCGACAGGCATACAGCCCTCAAACACCTTATCATTCTCAAATTCCTTGAGAGGCGCCGTCTCTGCATTTATGAGCGCTTCATAAAACGCTTCATATTGCGCTTTATCCATCGGACAGTTTATGTAGTCCGCGGTGCCGCGTCCGTAACGCGCGGCACGGAACACCTTTGATTTATCTATGCTTTCCTCCGTCACTATTGGTGCCGCCGCATCGTAGAACGAAAGCTCGCCGCCGCCCGTAAGCCGCGTGATAGCATCTGAGAGCGCATCTGATGTCAACGGGCCTGTGGCGATTATCGTATATGAGTCCGGATCTATTTCGGATACCTCTTCATTTATCACTGTTATCTCAGGCTCGCTTTTTATCTTTTCGGTGATAAACTCCGAAAACATATCTCTGTCCACCGCAAGCGCGCCGCCAGCCGGAACACGGCTCACATCAGCCGCCTGCATGATAACGGAATCAAAATGCCGCATTTCCTCCTTCAGGAGCCCACAGGCATTCTCGATCCGCTCCGCCTTCAGGGAATTCGAGCAGACCAGCTCTGCAAAGCCCGCGCTGTGATGCGCCGGAGAAAACCTTTTCGGCTTCATCTCGTACAGCTCTACCTCAATTCCGTATTTTGCGAGCTGCAGTGCCGCCTCGCATCCTGCAAGACCTGCACCTATCACTTTTACCTTAGTCATTTTTCTTTTTTTCCGGCTTGCGCTCATAGCTGCAGCTTTCGTTATAGCAATACACCTTTGCGCCTCTGCCGTTCTTCTTCATCAGCAAGCCGCCGCACTCAGGACACCTTTCATCCTTGACAGGCGTATCCCATGCCATGAAATCACACTTCGGCCAGTGCTCACAGCCGAAATATGTTCTGCCGCGCTTGCTCTGCTTTATGAGTATCTCGCCGCCGCACTTCGGACATTCAACGCCTGTGCCCACACGGATCGTCTTGGTGTTTTTGCATTCCGGATACCCCGGGCACGCAAGAAATCTTCCAAATTTACTGAGCTTATATACCATCATCCTGCCGCACTTTTCACACGGCACATCTGACACCTTATCCTTTATCTCTACCTTTTCAATATTCTTATGCGCCTCTTCAAGCTGCTTCTCAAAGCCCGGATAGAATTCGCTCAGGACATTTATCCAATCCAGCTTGCCGTCCTCTATATCATCAAGCTCCTGCTCCATATGCGCTGTAAAGTCGACATCGACTATATCCTTGAAGTTCTGCTTCATGATATCCGTTGTGACCGTTCCAAGCTCTGTGGGAACAAGCGTCTTTTTCGATCTCTGGACATAGCCGCGCGATACAATAGTTGTTATCGTCGGCGCATAGGTCGAAGGTCTGCCTATGCCGTTCTCCTCAAGCTCGCGGATGAGAGAAGCGTCCGAGAACCTTGACGGCGGCTGTGTGAAATGCTGCTTGGAATCTATATCAGTCACCGCAAGCGCATCGCCTTTTTTAAGCTCCGGGAGCGGCTTTGACTTCGCTTCCTTTGTCTCTGAGGATTCGATATATACATTCATATATCCCTTGAATATGACCTCGGAGCCGTTTGCCTTGAACTGGTGACCGCCGGCGGTTATATCAGCGCTTGTCGTGTGGTATACAGCGCTCTCCATCTGACTTGCCGCAAACCTTTCCCATATAAGCTTATACAGTTTATACTGGTCATTTGTAAGCTTTGCGCGTATATCCTGCGGTTTTATCGTGATCGAGGTCGGTCTTATCGCCTCATGCGCGTCCTGCGCGCTCTTCTTTGTCTTGTATCTGCGCAGCTTTACATTCTCCTTGCCATATTCCTCCGTAAGGAACGACTGAGCCTCCGCCAAAGCATCCTCGGCTATTCTCAGCGAATCGGTACGCATATAGGTTATAAGACCTATCGTGCCGAGCTTGCCGCCGAGATTGATACCTTCATATAAGGACTGCGCTATCTGCATAGTCCGGCTCGCCTGATACGAGAGCTTGCTTGAAGCCTCCTGCTGCATTGTGCTGGTCGTGAACGGCGGCTGCGGATTACGCTTCTTTTCGCCCACCTTGACGCTGTCAACTATGAAATCCGCGTTTTCGATATCCTTTAAGACTGCATTTGCATCGTCATAGGATGCCAGTCGTCTCTCTTTGCCGTTTTCTCCGAAATACCGCGCGGCTATCTGCTTGCGCGACTTCTTATCCCTTAGCTTAACATCTATGGTGTGGAACTCCTCGGGAGTGAAGTCCATTATCTCCTCCTCGCGGTCACATATAAGCCTTGTCGCCACCGACTGAACTCGTCCCGCGCTGAGTCCGCGCTTTACCTTTTCCCAGAGTATCGGGCTTATCTGATAGCCTACGACCCTGTCAAGCACACGCCTTGCCTGCTGTGCATCCACAAGCCTCATATCTATCGGACGCGGCGCCTTCATAGCCTCTTTCACCGCGCTCTTAGTGATCTCGTTAAAGGTCACACGGCATGGTGACGCGGGATCTATGTTTAAAGCGTGTGCAAGATGCCAGCTTATCGCCTCTCCCTCGCGGTCAGGGTCAGTCGCGAGAAGGACTTCATCTGCCTTCTTTGCTTCCTTTTTAAGTGATGCCAACAGGTCGCCCTTGCCGCGTATCGTTATATACTTAGGCTTGAACTCGTTCTCAACATCCACTCCAAGACTGCTTTTAGGCAGATCGATGACATGCCCCATTGAGGCAACCACCTTATAGTTTTTACCCAGATACTTCTGGATCGTTCCCGCCTTTGCAGGCGACTCAACGATCAGTAATTTGTTTTTTGCCATATTCTCTTTTCCTCTAAACCATATTTATACAATGCTAAATACATTGTGCTCTTTCTTTTTTATAACACCGTTGATCTCAAGCATCATAAGCGCCACATTCGCGTCAGCCGATGAAAGCCCTGTGCGGCGTATAAGCTCATCTATATGCAGATCCTCATCCATGAGCAGCTTCACAAGCTTCGCCTCATCCTCAGTCAGCCCTTCAAGCTCGACTGTACGCTCAGGCAGCTCTCCGACCTTTTCCTTGAGCTCGGAATACGGATAGTCCTCCGCTATATCATCAGAACACATGACAAGCTTTGCGCCCTGCTGTATGAGCTTATTTGATCCGGCAAAGCCTCCGTCATAGATATCTGACGGGATCACATAGACATTTCTTCCCTCTGCGATAGCATGCGCCGCGGTTATAAGCGTGCCGCTCCGCTCCGGTGCCTGTCCTATAAGCACGCCCAGGGAAAGTCCTGCCATAATACGATTCCGCCTTGGAAAGTTTTCCTTATGCGGTCGGGTGCCAGGCGGAAATTCCGTCATAACAACGCCCTTTTCGCATATTTTCTCATATAGCTTTCGATGCTCCGGAGGATATATAACATCAAGCCCGCTGCCAAGGACAGCTATACTCATCCCTCCGACACCGAGCGCTGTTTTAGCCGCAACAGAATCTATTCCTCTTGCCATGCCGCTCACTATCAC
>CAMNAT010000063.1 GCA_946531785.1 uncultured Oscillospiraceae bacterium | reverse complement strand
GACAAGAAAGCCGGTGCTTACGGGTGCTCTCTTCGATTTCAAGATAAGCGGACTGAATGTAGTCGCTACCGATTCATACAGGCTTGCTGTCATAAAGCTTGAAAATGACACCGACAACACAGAAAGAAAATTCGTAGTTCCGGGAATGACTCTTTCAAGGCTTTCTCAGATACTTACAGATGATGAGGAAAGTACAGTAAAGGTCATAGTATCTGATAAGCATATACTTTTCGATTTCGGTGATTATCAGGTATATTCAAGACTGCTTGACGGTGAGTTTTTAAGATATGAGGTCATCTTAGGTGCTGCAAACTCAATAAAAATAAAGGCAGATAAAACAGCTATCATAAACAGTCTTGAAAGAGCAAATCTTATCATAAACGATGAGCTCTCATCAAAGACCGATAACAAAACCCCGGTAAGGCTGAACATCAATTCAGGCAGGATAGATATATCCTGTAAGACATCAAGAGGTAATGTAAACGACTCGGTATCAGTCGAGCATGAGGGCGGCGATCTCATAATAGGCATGAACTGCAGATTTATGCTGGACGCTTTAAACGCATGTGATGATGATACTGTTGTAATGGAATTTTCATCACCGACCGGCGGCTGCTTCATCCGTCCTGAGGATGTAAGCGACAAGTATACATATATGATCCAGCCTGTAAGATTATATAATTAAAAGGAATATCAATATGAAATACACTTCCATATTCAATAATGAAAACGGAGAAAATACATTTCTGATTTATGATGAAAATACCTTGAACGGTGTTATAATAGATCCCGGCTGCAAGATCGAAAAAATCGAAAAGATGATAAATGAGAATAATGTGAAGGTTAAATATATCCTTCTCACTCATTGTCATTACGATCATATAATGAGCCTTATCCCGTTGAAGAAAATGACGGGTGCTGAGATAGTATCCGGCGCGAGAGGAAGTCTTAATATAGGCGATCCTGATGTAAATCTCACTCTTCACGGTCTCGGCTATGAGATAAAGGATATCCATTCCGATATTATTTTAAAGGACGGAGAAGAGCTTGTGTTCGATTCGCTTAAAATAAAATGCATATATACTCCCGGTCATACCAGCTGCGGAGTGTGCTATCTCATAGATAACGATCTTTTTGCCGGGGACACATTATTTTTACGCTCATGCGGAAGATGGGATCTGCCGACAGGCGATATGGAGGTGCTGTTTTCATCGATCAAGGAAAAGCTATATACCCTGCCTGATGATACAGCCGTTCACTGCGGTCACGGATCGGATACCAATATAGGCTATGAGAAGAAGTTCAACTTCTGTATAAGAGCATGACAGAGCTTATACAGAACGGATATTCCTGTCCCAGGGAAATGAGACTGTTTTATGATCTGTTTTTTTCAGAGGATGAGGATGTATGTATAATCCAGAATTTCAGCTATGAAAATAAAACGATAAATGTATATACACAGATCATTTTTAACAGCAGGTCATATTTTGAGGACTACTACTTTGAATTTGACAGGGACAATAAATCAGAAAAGCTGATAAAAAAGATTTTTATAGCAGCCTGTACAAGATCATTTTCTCACGCTGCCATGAAAATAAGAAAAATAAATTTTTCATGGGGAGTAATGAGCGGCATAAGACCGGCAAAGAATGTGCGTGAGCTTATGGAGGAGGGCTATTCATCAGATGAGGTAAGAGATATTTTTAAAAATGTCTATGAGGTATCTGATGAAAAGACAGAGCTTGCCATGACCGTTGCCGGAAATGAAAGGGAGCTTTTAAGCAGGATAGGAAAAAACAGCGTAAGTCTTTATGTGGGCATACCGTTTTGTCCGACAAGATGTGTTTACTGCTCATTTGTTTCCGCGGATATGAGGATCAGCGGAAAATATATGGATGAATTCTGTGAAAAGCTGCTGCTTGAGATAGAAAAGACAAAAGAGCTGATAGATGAGGTCGGCGCGTATGTAGAAAATATATATATCGGCGGGGGTACTCCTACTACATTATCAGCTGAGCAGTCCGATATGATACTTAAAAAATTAAATGAGTATTTTGTATCGGATAAGCTCGTTGAATTCACAGTTGAGGCAGGAAGACCCGATACCATCACAAGGGAAAAGCTTGATGTTCTTAAAAAATACGGTGTGAACCGCATAAGCATAAATCCGCAGTCAATGAATGCGGTGACACTAAAAAAAATAGGCAGATCACATACCGTTGATATGATCTATGACGCGTTTAGCACAGCGCGCGAGGTCGGCTTTGATATAATAAATACCGATCTTATCGCGGGACTTCCCGATGAAACTCCGGAGATGTTCAAGAATTCTCTTGAAAGGGTCATAGAATTAAAGCCTGAGAATATAACCGTCCATTCGTTATGCTTAAAAAGGGCGGCAAGCTTCAGACATACCGAAAACGAGCTTGCAAAAAGTGAATATATGAACGAGATGCTCTCATACATCCGGAAGCGTATGAAGGATGAGGGCTATGATCCGTATTATATGTACCGTCAGAAAAATAGCTCGGGAAACTTAGAGAATGTCGGCTATGCAAAGCCGGGCACGATGAGCGCGTATAATGTGAACATCATGGAGGAAAAGCAGACCATAATCGCTATGGGAGGCGGAGGCTCGTCAAAGGTAGTTATGGGCAGCCGGATAGAGAGAGTTTTCAATTTCAAGGACCCGCTGGAGTATATAAGAAGATTTGATGATATATTGAAAAAAAAGGATGAGATAAAGGGGTTGATAATGAATGGATGAATCGGTTATCGAAAAAATTGCCCTGGAATATGATGAGCTTTCGGAAAGAAAAATAAAGGAAAGAGACAAAAGAGTAGCTTCCGTTTATGAAAAATTTCCGGAGATAAGAGTTGTCGATGAAGAGATAAATAATATCGGCAGCAGCACATTGCAGAAGATATTAAAGGATCCTCTGGATAAGTCCGCAAGATCTGAAATGGATAATAAATTCAAGGTTCTTAAGCAGAAGAGAAAAGAGCTGCTTAGAAAATATGATATACCCGAGGATTTTGACAAGCCAAAATATGATTGCAGTATATGCAAAGACACAGGCTTTGTCGAGGGTGTCGGACGCTGCTCCTGCTTTAAGCAGAAGATAATAGATGAGCTTTATCGTGCATCAAATATGAAGGAGCTTTTAAAGAGGCAGAATTTTGATGTATTCGATATGGAGCTGTACGGTAAAAATAAGGTCAGCGGCTTCAAGAGATCGCCGTATGATAATATGGTATTTATAAAAAAGCACTGTATGGATTTTGCCGATAATTTCGACAAGCCGGCAAAGAATATGATATTCTACGGCGATACGGGGCTCGGCAAGACCTTTATGTCCTGCTGCGTTGCAAAGCGCGTTATGGATAAGGGCTATACGGTGTTATACATAAGCGCGCAGCGGCTTTTCAGAACTCTCGATGATGAGCGCTTCGGCAGAGCAGGCGAAAGGGCAAAAGAGATATACGGCTGCGATCTTCTTATTATAGACGATCTCGGAACTGAGATAGCATCAAAAAACAATCCGTCTTATCTGTTTGATCTTGTAAATGAGAGATATAATGCGGAAAAGAAGATAATAATAAACACCAATCTCAATTTTGAGGGCTTGGAAAAGCTCTATACCGCGCGCTTCACCTCGCGCATAATGGAGAATTTTGAAATGATGCTGTTCTACGGCGAGGATATAAGAAAGAAAAAGATGTTCGGAAACTGAAAAAGCGGCGCATTCGCGCCGTTTTTTTAGTTCTTCTTGCCAGATACGCTGTCTGCGGCATCGTTTACGGTCTTGCCGGCATCCTCTACGACATTTCCGGCGCCGTCAACGACATCGCCCGCGGCATCGCCTACGTTATCTGCCGCGTCCTTTACGGCATTTCCCGCCTTGTCTGTCATGCTGTCTGTCTTTGCTGTCGCCTCGGGTCTTGCGGTGGCGGAATTATGTGCGTTGTTGCCGCCCGTTCCGCAGCCCGTCATCATCAGCGCACAGATCGCGCCGACTATCATAATTTTTATTGTACCCATGTTTTTTCCTCCTTTTTGATCAAACGGATCTCATTGAATAGTATATTGTATATATCCGCGATTTATGCGCAAAATGAATTATAAAATGATGTATAGTACAGAATATATAAAATAATTGCACAAAATTCGGAAAAATCGTTGATTTAAGCAGTAAAAAGGTCTTGACAATTGACATAAAGTATAGTAAAATTGTTTATACTGCGGTAATTATATACTGCAGAAGATAAAAATTTAAAGAAAGGAGTAACTCATTCATGCCAACATTCAACCAATTGGTGAAAATCGGAAGAAAGACTTCGAAGAAAAAGTCAACAGCACCGGCGCTCAACAAGAGCCTCAACTCGCTGAAGAAGAAGGTCACAGACAAGCCTTCACCCCAGAAGAGAGGCGTTTGCACAGCGGTAAGAACTGCTACACCGAAGAAGCCTAACTCAGCGCTCAGAAAGATCGCCAGAGTTCGTCTTACAAACGGCTACGAGGTAACAGCGTACATTCCGGGTATAGGACATAATCTTCAGGAGCACAGCGTTGTTCTTATAAGAGGAGGCCGTGTCCGCGATCTTCCGGGTACAAGATACCACATCATCAGAGGCACACTTGATGCTCAGGGCGTAAACGGTCGTCTCCAGGGCAGAAGCAAGTATGGTGCAAAGAGACCTAAGGCTGCTAAGAAAAAGTAAGTCTTAAAAAGTTTATATCACAAGTGCATAGAAGAGTTACTGTTATATAATATAGTCTCTGTTGCACTGACGGAATTTTGGAATAATAAGTTCAGAGTACCTGTGATATTCATGCATACGGATAAGTTCCGTAAATATATGAAGGAGGGAAGTAAAGTGCCTAGAAGAGGTTTTACAGCAAAAAGAGAAGTTTTGCCGGATCCTATCTATAACGACATTATCGTTACAAAGCTCATAAACAACATAATGCTCGACGGTAAGAAGGGCGTTGCACAGAGAATAGTATATGATGCGTTCGATATAGTTAAGGAAAAGACAGGCAAGGAGCCGCTTGATGCATTCAAGGAAGCACTTGATAACATCATGCCGGTGCTTGAGGTCAAGGCAAGACGTGTCGGCGGTGCGACATATCAGGTTCCGATGGAGGTTCGTCCGGCAAGACGCCAGACACTCGGTCTGAGATGGCTCACACGCTATTCAAGAGAGAGAAACGAAAAGACCATGAAGGAAAGACTCGCAAACGAGATCATGGACGCTATCAACGGTGCGGGAAGCTCTGTTAAAAAGAGAGAAGATACCCACAAGATGGCAGAGGCTAATAAGGCTTTTGCACATTATCGTTGGTAATAAGGTTCCTATATCAATAGGAGGATTTTAAGTAATAATGGCTAAAAGAGAAATATCACTGGAAAATACCAGAAATATCGGTATCATGGCTCACATCGATGCCGGTAAGACAACAACAACAGAGAGAATACTCTATTATACTGGTATCAACCACAAGATCGGCGAGACGCATGACGGTGCCGCTACCATGGACTGGATGGCACAGGAGCAGGAGAGAGGTATAACCATTACATCTGCTGCTACAACATGCTTCTGGACGAAAAAGGAAGGCTTCAAGAGCGGAATAAAGCACAGAATAAACATTATCGATACACCGGGACACGTTGACTTCACAGTTGAGGTTCAGCGTTCATTAAAGGTCCTTGACGGCTCGGTAACGGTAATGTGCGCTAAGGGCGGTGTTGAGCCGCAGTCTGAGACAGTATGGAGACAGGCTGACGACTACAATGTTCCGAGAATGATATATGTCAACAAGATGGATATCATGGGCGCTGACTTCTATAATGTTGTAGACATGGTCCACGACAGACTCCGCGCAAACGGCGTTCCGATCCAGCTCCCGATAGGTGCTGAGAACACATTTAAGGGTATTATCGACCTCATGACAATGAAGGCGGAGGTATACTATGATGATATGGGTAACGATATCAGAATAGAGGAAATCCCCGATGACATGAAGGACAAGGCTCAGGAATACCATGATGCAATGGTAGAGGCTATATGTGAGACAAATGAGGAGCTTATGGAGAAGTTCTTCGAGGATCCGGATTCAATAACAGTTGATGAGCTCAAGGCGGCTTTGAGACAGGCTACTATAAATAACGATATAGTTCCTATGCTCTGCGGTACATCATACAGAAACAAGGGTGTACAGATGCTGCTCGACGCCATAGTTGACTATATGCCGGCTCCGACAGATATCGCTCACATCAAGGGTATCAACCCCGATACAGACGAAGAGGAAGAGAGAATATCATCAGATGACGAGCCGTTTGCAGCTCTTGCGTTCAAGATCGCTACAGACCCGTTCGTTGGTAAGATATGCTACTTCCGAGTTTATTCAGGTAAGGTAGAGGCAGGCTCATATGTTCTCAACTCATGCAAGGGTCATAAGGAGAGAATGGGCAGGATCCTGCAGATGCACTCAAATGACCGTAAGGATATCGATGTATGTTATTCAGGCGATATCGCGGCAGCGGTAGGACTCAAGAACACGACAACAGGTGAGACGCTTTGTGATGAAAAGCACCCGATCATCCTGGAGTCAATGGAGTTCCCGGAGCCGGTTATCAGAGTTGCTATCGAGCCTAAGACAAAGGCAGGTCAGGAAAAGATGGGTATAGCTCTTGCGAAGCTCGCAGAGGAGGACCCGACCTTCAAGACCTATACAGATGAGGAAACAGGTCAGACCATCATCGCCGGCATGGGCGAGCTCCATCTTGAGATCATCGTAGACAGACTTCTGCGTGAGTTCAAGGTAGAGGCGAATGTCGGTGAGCCTCAGGTTTCATACAGAGAGGCTATCAGAAAGCCTGTCAACATCGAGCACAAGTATGCGCGTCAGTCCGGTGGTAAGGGTCAGTACGGTCACGTACTGTTAAAGCTCGAGCCGATGGAGGAAGGCGGCGGTTACGAATTCGTAAACGCGGTTGTCGGCGGTGCTATCCCGAAGGAGTATATCCCGGCGGTAGACGCTGGTATCCAGGGCGCAATGCAGAGCGGTGTTCTTGCAGGCTACAATGTAGTTGATGTTAAGGCAACACTCTATGATGGTTCGTACCATGAGGTCGACTCATCAGAGATGGCGTTCAAGATCGCTGCATCAATGGCGTTCAAGGAAGGTATGAAGAAGGCAGATCCGGTAATCAAGGAGCCGATAATGCTCGTTAACGTTATCGTTCCGGACGATTATCTCGGCTTTGTTATCGGCGACCTTTCATCACGCCGCGGCATGATCAAGAGCCAGGAGACTCGTATGAACGGCGTTATGCAGGTAACTGCGGATGTTCCGCTCTCAGAGATGTTCGGCTATGCAACTGTTCTGCGTTCAGGTACACAGGGACGCGGTCAGTACACAATGGAGCCCTCACACTACAGTGAAGTTCCGAAATCAATTCAAGAGAAGATAATGAGCGAGCGTAAGCACGACTAATTCTCTAAATTTAGAAAAAAATCAAAAAAAGACTTGATTTTTTAAGCAAAAGATAGTACAATATTTGTATTAATGTAAAAAATAATTTTATATTTTCTATTTAAGGAGGAAATTTCAATGGCAAAGGCTAAATTTGAAAGAACCAAGCCGCACGTTAACATAGGTACAATAGGCCACGTTGACCACGGCAAGACAACCCTTACAGCAGCTATCACAAAGGTACTCGCTATGAAGGGTCAGGCTCAGTATGAGGCTTATGATATGATCGATAAGGCTCCTGAGGAGAGAGAAAGAGGTATCACCATTTCGACAGCTCACGTTGAGTATGAGACAGACACTCGTCACTATGCTCACGTTGACTGCCCGGGACATGCTGACTATGTAAAGAACATGATCACAGGTGCTGCTCAGATGGACGGCGCTATCCTCGTTGTTTCAGCAGCTGACGGTCCGATGCCGCAGACAAGAGAGCACATCCTTCTTTCAAGACAGGTTGGCGTTCCTTATATCGTAGTATTCATGAACAAGTCAGACCAGGTAGACGATCCGGAGCTTCTCGAGCTCGTTGAGATGGAGATCCGTGACCTTCTTTCAGAGTATGACTTCCCGGGTGATGAAATTCCGATCATCACAGGTACAGCTCTCGGCGTACTTGAGTGCACATCAACAGACATCAATGCTCCGGAGTACAAGTGCATACTTGACCTTATGGATGCAGTTGACAGCTATATCCCGACACCGGACAGAATGGCAGATCTTCCGTTCCTTATGCCGATCGAGGACATCTTCTCAATCTCAGGCCGTGGTACAGTTGCTACAGGTAGAGTTGAGAGAGGTCAGATCAAGGTAAACGAGGAAGTTGAGATCATCGGTCTTACAGAAGAGAGACGTAAGGTAGTTGTTACCGGTCTTGAGATGTTCAGAAAGGTTCTTGACTATGCAGAGGCAGGCGACAACGTTGGTGCGCTTCTCCGTGGTGTTGCAAGAACAGAGATCGAGCGTGGTCAGGTTCTCGCTAAGCCGGGTTCAGTAAATCCGCACACAAAGTTCAACGCTGAGGTTTACGTTCTTACAAAGGACGAGGGCGGCCGTCACACACCGTTCTTCAACAACTACAGACCGCAGTTCTATTTCAGAACAACAGACGTTA
>CAMNAT010000062.1 GCA_946531785.1 uncultured Oscillospiraceae bacterium | reverse complement strand
TCCGATCTGCCCGCGAACACATCAACGATCTCGCCGTTCCTTTTTTCAACGACCTCGGCAAGACGCGCATCAAGCGGATATTCCTCCTTGATAAGCTTCGGTATCGGAAGCTTTACGATGAAATCCATATTCATTCCACTGTTCATTTTATTTATCCCCTTACTTTTTATTATAAAGCCGACTTCATTCTCTTTATATACTCGCCCACCGGAGCCGCCGCGTTTTCGCCATGCTCCTCTATGAGCTTTATTATCGCCGAGCCGACGATAACGCCGTCCGCCAGCTTTGCCATATCCGCCGCCTGCTCCGGCTTCGATATACCAAAGCCTATCGCGCACGGTATATCTGTGTTTTTGCGTATCTCGCTGACTATCGAGCTGAGATCGGTGCTTATCTCATTTCTCGTTCCCGTTACGCCGAGGCTTGAAACTATATAGATAAAGCCCTCCGCGTCGCGGCTTATCATACCCACACGCGCCGCGGATGTCGGGGCTATGAGCGATATCAGGTCAACGCCATACTTTGTGCATACCGGCTGAAACTCATCCTTCTCCTCATACGGGAGATCGGGAAGGATCAGTCCGTCTATGCCGATATCGGCACAGGCCGATATGAACCGCTCCGCTCCGTATGAGAATACAACATTCGCATATGTCATGAAGACCATCGGGACGGTCACATCCTCGCGCAGCCGCCTTACCATATCGAAGATCTTATCTGTGGTCACGCCGCCCCTGAGTGCGCGTATATTTGCGCCCTGGATGACGGGGCCTTCCGCTGTCGGATCTGAAAACGGGATGCCCAGCTCTATCAGATCCGCGCCGTTTTCCGCCGCTGCGCGCACAATCTCCATAGTCGCGTCAAGCGTCGGATCACCGCAGGTTATGAACGGTATAAACGCCTTTCCGCCGGCAAATGCCGATCTTATATTACTCATATATGTTCTCCCCTCTGTATCTTGCTATCTGCGCGCAGTCCTTGTCGCCGCGGCCGGATATGGTCACGACCATTATCTGATCCTTACCCATCCTCGGCGCAAGCTTTATAGCGTGCGCTACGGCGTGCGCTGACTCTATCGCGGGAATAATGCCCTCTGTCCTTGAAAGATATTCAAACGCGTCCACAGCCTCGTCATCCGTCACCGGCACATACTCGGCTCTGCCCGTATCGTGCAGGTTCGCATGCTCGGGGCCTACTCCCGGATAATCAAGTCCCGCCGAGATCGAATATACCGGCGCTATCTGACCGTACTCATCCTGACAGAAATACGACTTCATACCGTGGAATATGCCGACTCTGCCGGTGTTCACGGTCGCGGCTGTTTCAAAGGTATCTATACCTCTTCCCGCCGCCTCGCAGCCGATGAGGCGCACTGTACTGTCGTCTATAAAATGATAAAAGCTGCCTATTGCGTTCGAGCCGCCGCCCACACATGCAAGCACCGCGTCCGGGAGCCGACCTTCAAGCTCTGCAAGCTGCTGCTTGATCTCGCGTGAGATCACCGCCTGGAAGTCACGGACGATAGTCGGGAACGGATGCGGCCCCATTACCGAGCCCAAGCAATAATGTGTATCGGAGATCCGCTTTGTCCACTCGCGCATAGCCTCGGACACCGCGTCCTTCAAGGTCGCCGTCCCCGTCGTTACGGGAACGACCTCTGAGCCCAAGAGCCTCATACGGTATACATTGAGCGCCTGACGCTCTGTATCCTCCTTGCCCATAAATACAACGCATTCCATGTTCATCAGCGCCGCCGCCGTCGCGGTCGCGACCCCGTGCTGACCCGCGCCGGTCTCGGCGATAAGTCTGGTCTTGCCCATCTTCTTTGCAAGCAGCGCCTGACCGAGCACATTATTTATCTTATGCGAGCCGGTATGATTGAGATCCTCACGCTTCAAATATATCTTCGCGCCGCCCAGATCCTTTGTCATCTTCTCTGCATAATAAAGCCTTGACGGTCTGCCGGCATAGTTATTCAAAAGCTCCGTAAGCTCACTGTTGAACTCCGGATCGTTTTTATAATGCTCATACGCCTCTTCAAGCTCTATGATCGCATTCATAAGCGTTTCAGGTATATACTGGCCGCCGTGTATGCCGAATCTTCCCTTTGAGTTTGTCATCTTAATTGTTTTCCTTTCTCACGCTCATAACGAACGCCCTCATCTTATCCTTATCCTTTGCTCCATCCGTTTCAAGAGCGGAGCTTGCATCGACCGCGAACGGTCTGTACCGTTTTATGGTCTCCGCGACATTGCCGGCATCAAGCCCTCCGGCAAGAAAAAATTCACGGCTGATATCACCTATCAGACTGTGATCAAAGCCCCTGCCTGTCCCGCCGCCGGAATCGAGCATGATATAGTCGGCCGCAGACCGCTCCGCCGCCGCTATATCCTCAGCCGTCCTTATCCTGAACGCCTGAATTACGGGACAGCTCACTGCGCGGCGAAGACTTTTTAAATAACCGTCATCCTCGCCGCCGTGCAGCTGCACCATTCGTATGATCCCGTGATCGATCATCTCTTTTATGTTCCTTACTTCCTCATTTACAAATACACCTACCGGGAGTATACCCGGATCAAGCCGCGCGGAAAGCTCCCGCGCCGTATCAAAGCTCACGCACCTGCGGCTTCCCCTTGCGAACACGAACCCCACATATTCCGGCATCAGCTCGTTTGCATATTCAATATCACACTGCCGCATCATGCCGCATAGCTTTATCCTTGTCATAACCTGCCCTTCAGCTCCAGAAGCTTCATTTTTTTATCACCCGCGCGCATCAGCGTTTCGCCTATCAGCACCGCATCAGCGCCGATAGCTGCAAGCCGCGCCGTATCCTCCGCAGTCCTTACTCCGCTCTCGGATACAAAAAGCACATCCTTCGGCACCAAAGCCCTCATCCGCCGGCTGTTTTCCGTATCGACGGAAAAATCTCTGAGGTTGCGGTTGTTCACGCCTACGATCCGCGCACCGGCGCAAAGCGCCGTATGTATTTCAGCTTCATCATGCGCTTCGACCAGGGCGGATATACCAAGCGCGTCACATATTTTTATATACTCCCTTATCTGTCCCTCTGACAGTATGGAGCAGATAAGAAGCACTGCCGCCGCACCTAGCATCCTGGCCTCATAGATCATATACTCATCTACGATAAAGTCCTTCCTGAGGCACGGTATCGAAACAGCCGCCGCGATATCTCTGAGATATCCATCGCTGCCGAGAAACCTTGTCGGCTCCGTCAGCACCGATATGCAGTCAGCTCCCGCCGCCTCATATTCCGCGGCTATTTCAAGATACGGAAAATCCTCGGCTATAAGCCCCTTTGACGGCGATGCCTTTTTACATTCACAGATAAACGAAAGCCCCTCGCCTCTGAGCGCTTTTTCAAACTCAGATCCGCCGCGCGGAAGAGCAAGCGCCGTTTGCTTCATTATATCCGCCGGTATCTTTTTCTTTGCCGCCGCAACGCGTTCCTTTGCGGCCGATGCAAGCTCATCAAGGATAGTCATCTGATTACCTCATTCGATATCGTTATCAGAGAATCAAGCGTTTTCAACGCGCTTCCTGAATCGATCAGCTCCGCCGCAAGCGTTACGCCCTCCTGCATCGATCCTGCCTTTCCGCCGATATAGAGAGCCGCTCCGGCATTCATAAGCACCGCGTTCCGCTTTGCGCCCTTAGCTCCGCTTAATATTTCACGCGTTATCCTCGCGTTCTCCTCCGGTGTGCCGCCCTTAAGCTCGTTCCTGTCGCAGCGCTCAAAGCCGAACTGCTCCGGCGTGATGGTGTAGGTCTTATACCACCCGTCCTTGAACTCGCATATGGTAGTCGGCGCGCTCATTGAGATCTCATCAAGCTTATCCTGACCGTATACTACCATGCCGCGCTTTACGCCAAGGCTCACAAGCACACGCGCAAGCGGCTCGGCAAGATAGTCGTCATAGACACCCAGAAGCTGCATCTGCGGCATACCGGGATTTGTGAGCGGTCCGAGGATGTTGAACACTGTCCTGAAGCCCAGCTCGCGCCGGATAGCGCCCACATACTTCATGGATGTATGATACTTCTGTGCGAAGAAGAAGCACATTCCGACCTTTTCGAGCAGCTCAACACACTTTTCCGGCTCCTGCATTATGTTCACTCCGAGCGCCTCAAGGCAATCGGCAGTCCCGCAGCTTGATGACGCGGCGCGGTTGCCGTGCTTTGCCACCTTCATTCCGCCTGCCGCCGCTACAAGCGCGGAGGTGGTGGAAATATTGAAGCTTTGCGCGTTATCGCCGCCGGTGCCTACTATATCAAAAACCTCCATTCCGGTCTCTACCCTTGTCGCATGCGCGCGCATAGCGGCAGCGCATCCGGCTATCTCGTCTGTGGTCTCTGCCCTGGCGCTCTTTGTTGAAAGCGAGGCAAGGAACGCGGCATTCTGCGTCGGCGTTGTGCCGCCCGACATGATCTCGTTCATGACCTCATACGCCTCGTCATAGCTGAGATCCTCTTTGCTTACGATCTTTATTATTGCATCCTTGATCATCATTATTTCCTTCTTACTCTATATACCTTACTTATATACTTACTTTATAAAATTACTCAGCATCCGCTTTCCGTCCAGCGTCATTATCGATTCCGGGTGGAACTGCACGCCGTATATCGGATAGTCCCTGTGCATCACCGCCATGATCTCACCGTCATATGCTTTCGCGGTGATCTTAAGACATTCCGGGATCGTCTGAGTGTTCGCGGCAAGCGAATGATATCTTGCTACCTTCATAGACGCCGGGCAGTCCTTGAACAGTCTGCAGTGCGGATCAAACGCTATACCGGACTGCTTGCCGTGCATGAGCTGCTTTGCGTAGGTTATCTCCGCGCCGTATGCGGCGCATATCGCCTGATGTCCCAGACATACGCCGAGCGTCGGGATCAGCTTTGACACCGTCCGCGCTACCTCAATGATATTGCCCGCGTTCTCCGGTCTGCCGGGGCCGGGGGAAATGATTATCCTGTCAGGTGCAAGTGCCGCGATCTCGTCTATCGTCAGCTCATCATTTCTTATCACCTTTATATCCGGCTCGATCTCGCCCACGAGCTGATACAGATTATATGAAAAGCTGTCATAGTTATCTATAAGCAGTATCATAGCTCCGCCTCCTCCGCAGCCTTCAGCGCGTTTACGACCGCCGCGGCCTTGTTTATACACTCTGTGTATTCCTTCTCCGGCACCGAGTCATAAACGATACCCGCGCCGCTCCTTACGAATACCTTGCCGTTTTTCTTATACGCGATCCTGATAGCGATGCATGTGTCAAGGTTGCCGGTAAAATCAATATAGCCTATCGCGCCGCCGTATATGCCGCGCTTGTTGTCCTCAAGCTCTGCAATGAGCTGGCAAGCCCTTATTTTAGGTGCGCCCGAGAGCGTTCCCGCAGGAAGCACCGCGTTCACGGCATCGAGCGCGTCATGCTCCGGACTTATCTCGCCGCGCACGGTCGAGCCGATGTGCATAACATGCGAAAACCGCTCGATGCTATGCAGCTTCTCGACCTCAACAGTTCCGAATCGGCTTATCCTGCCGAGATCGTTCCGCCCGAGATCGACGAGCATATTATGCTCGGCAAGCTCTTTTTCATCGCGCAAAAGCTCGCGTTCCAGCGCTTTATCCTCAGCCTCGTTCCTCCCCCGCGGACGCGTTCCCGCAAGCGGAAAGGTGTGGAGAACTCCATCCTCAAGCTTTACCAGCGTTTCCGGTGAAGCCCCGGCGACCTCAACATCAGTTCCCGAAAAATAAAACATATACGGTGACGGATTTATTGTCCGCAGCACTCTGTAGGTGTTGAGCAGACTACCGCTGAATCGCGCCGACAATCTGTTTGAAAGGACTATCTGAAAGATGTCGCCCTCTTTTATATATTCCTTTGCGCGGTCTACCATTTCGCAGAACTCTTCCTTTGAAAACAGAGCTTCTGTCTCGCCTTTGAGCTGCCCCGCCGGAATATCGGCAGGCTCGCCGTTATACAGGATATCCTTCAGCCGGTCAAGCTCTGCCCTTGCGCGAGCATATTCATTCTCCGCGTCATTCAGCTTCATATTGACGATGAGCACTATCTTCTGGCGGTAGTTGTCATATGCGATCACCTTATCGAACAGCATAAGATCAACATCCTTGAAGCTCTCCGTATCGTTTACCTCGACCCTTACCGCAGGCTCGCTATAGCCGAGATAATCATATGAGAAGTATCCGACAAGTCCGCCTGTGAATGTCGGAAGATAGTCGAGCTTCGGGCTCCTGTACTTCGACAGCAGCTTGCGTATCTCAGAGGTCGGATCATCGGTCTCGATGGTCCTTCTACCTATCTTCATCCTTCCGCCCGCACAGGTGATCTCAAGCTTCGGCTCAAAGCCCAAAAATGTGTACCGTCCCCATTTTTCGTTACCGGCGACAGATTCAAGAATGTATGTATGGTCAGATACATTCCTGAGCTTTTTTATCGCCTCTATCGGCGTACATATATCAGAAAGTATCTCGCAGCTCACCGGGAATATGTCATATTCGCCCGTGTCCGCGTACTCCCGCACCTTTTCATATTCAGGAAAATACATCATTTTGCAGCCCCCTCAAAGATTATTTATTTAAAGTAAAAAACGTCCCCGACAGAAGATGCTCTGTCAAGGACGAATAAATCAATATCCGCGGTGCCACCTTGCTTTATGGTTTGACCCATACTCTTTGCGGAGTACCTCCATACTCCCGACCCGTAACGCCGGTCATGCGTCAGCGCATTTAACGCCGCCCTCAGGCAGTCCATATTACTCAGAGAGTCTATGCGGAACTCACACCACCATCCGCTCGCTCGTAAAGACCGGTTCTGACTTTTTTCTGCATCAACGGTTTAAAATCGATTATTGAGATTATACCATCTCAAAGCCGATTTGTCAATACTTTTTTTGATTTTGGAAAAAATTATTTATTTCCATAAAGTTTTGCATATCTTCCGGCATCGGCGCTGTGAACTCCATATCCTCGCCCGTCACCGGATGGGTGAGCCGCAGATGCCGCGAGTGCAGGGCGTGGCGCGGGAACAATGCCTTGTTCTCCGTTCCGTAGAGCCAGTCGCCCAGAAGCGGATGACCGATGTACTGCATATGCACCCGTATCTGATGCGTTCTGCCCATTTCGAGCCGCAGCCGCAGAAGCGTGTAACCGCCTCCGACCGAGACCGGCTCATAGTGTGTCACCGCAGCCTGCCCGTCCTCTCTCACAGCACGCTTCAAATAGTTCACCCTTGCTATCGGCGCGTTTACTGTCCCTGATTCATTGATCGTTCCCTCAACTATCGAAATATATTCACGCTGCAGCTTGCCCGATGCTATCTCATCACACAGCCGCGCGTTGGCGTAGCTGTTTTTTGCTATGCACAGCACGCCGGAGGTATCGCTGTCAAGACGGTTCACCGCGCGGAACAAATGCGCCTCTCCGTTTTCTCTGTAATGCGCCATGACTCCGTTTGCGAGAGTATCTGTCATATGCCCCTTTGTCGGATGCACAGGCATATGCGGCGGCTTGTTGATTATAAGGATATCCTCATCCTCATACATAATATCGAGCCGCATCACGGTCGGGATGATGTTTTCAGGATCGGCATCATGCAGCGTGCAGACTATTATATCACCGCTTTGTACGGTGTCCGTTGTCCTTGCGCGTCTGCCGTTCAGAATCAGACCGTCCTCATATGTTTTCAGCTCCTTAATAAGCGAGCCGGACATTTTCATACCGCGCCGCAGCGCGTCATTAAGACGAGTGCCGCAATACTTTTGCGGCACCGTGTATTTAAGTATTCGTTTCATTGTTATAGCTTAAAGACCATTCTGAGAATATTTTTATCCTCTATCCTCCGGTATGTCAGCTTTTCGGTGATCTGCTTAACAATCCCTATGCCCATGCCGCCGGTATCGAATTCCTCAAATTCCTTTTCCTGGATCTCAGCATTTACCGGGTCAAACGGGCTGCCGTTATCGGAAAATCTTATCACGAGCTTATCATCCTTTTTTACGCACAGAAAATCTACATGCCCCGCACCTGAATAGCTTACGATATTTGTGAATATCTCCTCACATGCAAGGATGATCTTGAGCTTCATTCTGCTGCCCGATGCCGCCTTGAATATTACGCTCTTTACCTCGTCCATCGCGTCCAGATTCGGCTCCATGCTTCTTTTCACCATCTCGGTTTCATAGAATACTGCAAGCGCGGTGAGGTCGTCAAACTGCTCGCAGCCGTTTGTAAATGACTTCACAGAAGCAATGACCTCTTCTAACATAGCGGCGGCATCACCTTCTGTGACAGTTGCGATGAGTCGTTTTTCACCGTAAAACTCATTACTGCCGTTTACCGCCTCTGTAACACCATCGGTATAGAGAAATATCCCGTCGCCCTTATCGAGCATGAGCACCTCATCTATTATACCGGCATCTTCAAATAAGCCCAGAGCTATGCCCGTATCGGGCTTTATAAACTCCGCCTTGCCGTTCCGTATAATAACCGGTCTGGTATGTCCGGCATTTGCATAGCGCAGCTCGCCCGTATATATATCAAGCACCGCCGCGAATACCGTAGCAAACATTCCCTCCGGATTTTCGGCGCACAGATCATCATTAGCGGTATTGAGCGCCTCGGCAGGACTCATGCCGGCTCTGA
>CAMNAT010000061.1 GCA_946531785.1 uncultured Oscillospiraceae bacterium | reverse complement strand
ACAATTATATATTTTTTTTCTTAAAAAAGTCTTTACAAATCCCTTGTAATGCTGTATAATTAAAGAAAAACAAAAACAAAACCAAAAAACCAAAAATGTTAATAATTTAAAAGTGAGGGAAGAATCATGTACAAGTCTGATTATGAAATCAAAAAAGAACTGTGCGAGATCGGCAGAAGAATTTACAATGACGGCTTCGTGGCTGCCAACGATGGTAACTTCTCTGTAAAGATCGACGACAACACCTACTATGTTACACCGACAGGCGTTTCAAAGGGCTTCATGACACCGGAAATGATCTGTAAGGTAGACGGCAAGGGTAATCTCAAGGAGTCCAACGGTCCGTGGAGACCGTCATCGGAGTTCAAGATGCATCTCAAGGTATACCAGCAGAGACCGGATGTAAACGCTGTTGTTCACGCGCATCCGCCGATCGCAACATCATTTGCTATCGCGGGTATCTCGCTTGACAAGCTCATCATGCCGGAGGCTATCATCTTCCTCGGCGCTGTTCCGATCGCTCAGTACGGAACACCGTCAACAATGGAGATCCCCGAGTCACTCGAGCCGTATCTCCAGGATTATGACGCGGTGCTTCTTGCAAACCACGGCGCACTTTCATTCGGCTGCGATCTTAACACAGCGTTCTTCAGAATGGAATCAACAGAGTTCTATGCAAAGCTCCTTATGTACTCCAGACTTCTCGGCGGCGAGAAGGAGATCCCCTGCGGCGAGGTCAAGAAGCTTATCGACCTCAGAAAGCAGTTCGGCGTTCCGGGCAAGCACCCGATGGAGAAGCTCTGCCCCGGCTGCTATGCCGGTGATGACACATGCTCAATGTCACCGACAGAGGCAAATGAGAAGTACGGCGTAGAGTCAAGTGCTGAGTATCACGGCTTCCAGCCGCTCCCGTCACAGGTATGCCCGACACCGAAAAAGGACTGCGGCTGCTCAGAGACAGATATAGAGAAGATAGTTACAGAGGTAACCAAGAGAGTTTTGGCTCAGTATAATAAATAATCATCAAACATAAATTCAAAGGAGCTGATACATATGACCATTGACGAGATGCTCTCCGAGGTCGCAAAAATAACCGGTACGGCTCCCGAGAAAAGATCTGAAGAGACAAGCAGAATAAAACCGACTCCTTCTATGGCGGTACCGGCGCAGAACGCGCCGGCTCCGCTCATAACCAAGCCCGCCATAGGTCTTGCGCTGGCAAAGGAGCTTGCGTACTGCGTTGAGCAGGCGGCGCAGGCGATTGGCGTAAGCGTCGTTATTGCGATATGCGATGAGGGCGGACGGCTCGTTTTAAAGGAAGCAATGGATAACTCCTTCATCGCGAGCATAACCGCTGCCGAGGATAAGGCATATACGGCGGTGGCGCTGAAGATGCCGACGGACAAGGCTCTTGCCGAGGCGCGCGGCGGCGCTTTAGACGGACTTACGAACGGAAACGGTATACTGCTTCTCGGAGGAGGGTATCCGCTGATATATAACGGCGCGGTGATAGGCGGCGTCGGTGTATCGGGCGGAACAAAGGATCAGGACGCCGCGCTCGCAAGGGCGGCAGTGCTGTATCTTGAAAAAAGACTTAAAAATCAGTAAAGGGGGCTGGGCAATTTGGTAGATGAACAGAAAGTAAGCCGCATAGTCCGCGATGTTCTTTCAAAGATGGATATGTCGTCGATAACAAAGCCGGCACGCAAGCAGCTCGGAGTATTCGACTCAATGGAAGAGGCTCTTGCGGCGGTAAACAAGGCTTATGTTCAATTCAGAAAATATAACAAGGCACAGAGAGAGGCCATTATCAGTCAGATAAGAAAGCTCACCCATGAGGAAGCTGAGACTATGGCGAAGCTTGCGGTAGAGGATACCGGCATGGGTAACGTATATCATAAGATTTTGAAGCACCATCTGGTAGCGGACAAGACGCTCGGCACAGAGGATCTCGATACAAGAGCATTCTCCGGCGACGGCGGTCTCACACTTGTGGAGATGGGTCCCTACGGAATAATCGGTGCGATAACACCGTCAACGAACCCGAGCTGTACCATACTTTGCAACAGTATCTGTATGCTCGCGGGCGGCAACGGCGTTATCTTCAATCCGCATCCGCATGCAAAGAGGATCTCGGCATATGCCGTTGACCTCGTAAACCGCGCGGTACTCGCTGCGGGCGGACCGGAGAACATAGTTGCGACGGTTGCAAACCCGACAATGGAGACCTCGAACATGATGGTAAACCATCCGTCGGTAAGGATGCTTGTAGCAACAGGCGGACCGGGCGTTGTAAAGATGCTTCTTTCATCAGGTAAGAAGGCTATCGGTGCAGGCGCGGGCAACCCGCCGGTAATCGTAGACGAAACAGCGGATATCAAGAAGGCGGCAAAGGATATAATCGACGGCTGCACCTTCGACAACAACCTCCCGTGTATCGCGGAGAAGGAGGTATTCGCGCTCTCATCCATAGCTGACGAGCTTATCCACTATATGCTCAAAAACGGCTGCTATCTCCTGAACGAAAGCCAGGTAAAGCAGCTTGAGGATGTGGTCCTTGTCACAAAGACAAATAAGAAGGGTCAGCAGGTAAGAGTTATAAATAAGGACTGGGTCGGCAGGGACGCAAAGAAGATCCTTGCGCAGATCGGCGTAAATGCAGGCGACGAGATCAGATGTATAATCTGCGAGGCAGACTTCTCGCAGGCATTTGTACAGACAGAGCTCATGATGCCGATACTCCCGATAGTAAGGGTGAATAGCTTTGACGAGGCTGTTGAAATGGCAGTCAAGGCAGAGCACGGCAACCGCCACACGGCGCATCTCCATTCAAAGAATGTGGATCACATGACTCAGTACGCAAAGGCTATTGAAACAACAATCTTCGTAAAGAATGCTCCGAGCTATGCCGGCATCGGCTTCAACGCTGAGGGCTGGACGACCTTCACGATAGCGGGTCCGACAGGCGAGGGTATAACCTCACCGAGAAGCTTTACAAGATTAAGACGCTGCGTCCTTTCAGATGCACTGTATATAATATAAGAGAGGTGAGGCAACATGGCAATGAATGAAAATGAGATCGCTGCATTGGTGCAGCAGGTCTTAAAGGAAATGACAGGCGGCGCTGCGGCGCCCATGCAGAGCGCGGCTCCGTCACATGCGCCCCGTCAAAATAACGGCGGCATACCCAAGACTGCAAGAGTTGCGGTGCTCACAGGTCTGAAGCACTTTGATGTCAAGGAATACCCGATCCCCGAGGTCGGCGATGATGATATCCTCGTTAAGGTCGAGGGCTGCGGCGTATGCGGTACTGATGCTCACGAGTTCAAGGTAGACCCGTTCGGTCTTATCCCGGTAGCTCTCGGTCACGAGGGAACGGGCGAGATCGTGAAGATGGGTAAGAACGTAAAGTGTGACAGCGCGGGCAAGCCCGTAAAGGTCGGCGACAAGGTAGTTACATGTATGATATTCAAGGATAATCCGGATATCACGATGTTTGACCTCAATAAGAAGAATGTAGGCGGCGCGGATGTATACGGTCTGCTCCCCGATGATGATGTTCATCTTAACGGCTGGTTCAGTGACTACATATTTATAAGAGGCGGAAAGTTCGGATCGACCTTCTTCAATGTATCCGATCTTGACCTTGATTCAAGAATACTCATCGAGCCGTGCGCGGTTCTCGTTCACGCGGTAGAGAGAGCAAAGGAGACAAACATCCTGCGCTTCAACTCAAAGGTAGTCGTTCAGGGCTGCGGGCCTATCGGTCTTATCTGTATTGCAGTTCTCCGCACACTCGGTATCGAGACTATAGTTGCGGTAGACGGTAACGATGAGAGACTTGCATTCGCTAAGCGCATGGGCGCGTCCGAGACTGTAAACTACAGAAACATCAAGGGCATTGACGCTCTTGCTGCGGCTGTTCAGGACGCATTCGGCGGCAAGCTTGCCGACTTCGCATTCCAGTGCACAGGCTCACCGGTAGCGCACAGCAATATCTATCACTTTATCAGAAACGGCGGCGGTCTTTGCGAGCTCGGCTTCTTCATCAACGGCGGCGACGCAACGATCAACCCGCATTTCGATCTCTGCTCAAAGGAGATAACGCTCGTAGGCTCATGGGTATATACCTTAAGAGACTATGTAACGACCTTCGATTTCTTGAAGAGAGCGATAGGCATCGGGCTTCCGATCAAGGAGCTTATAACACACCGCTTCTCGCTTGACGAGATGAACGAGGCTCTTGAAACCAACCTTGCTCAGAAGGGCTTGAAGATAGCATATATCAATAAGGATTTCTAAGAAGGGATTTAAAGTGAAAAAAATCTTGAAAAACTGCAGCATGGCTCTCGCACTGAGCCTTTGCATGAATATGTCGGCAGGCGTTCTTGCTGCTGACAAGATAGAATTCAGTGATGTGGCTGAGACCGATTATTATTACGCTGCAGCGCAGTGGGGCATAGAAGCCGGCATCACCGACGGCATGGACGATACTCATTTTGCTCCTGACGGAGAGGTGACGCGCGCGCAGGCAGCGACATTCTTATGGCGCATGGCAGGCGAGCCGGAGCCTACGGTAACAGATACCTTCACAGATGTCGAAAAGGGCAGCTGGTATGAGAAGGCTGTACAGTGGGCAGTAGAAAATGAGATCACAAACGGCACCGAGGATGATAAATTCAGTCCCGATGTTATCTGTGACCGCGCAATGTGCATAACTATGCTTTACCGCATGATGGGCAACCCATTAGACGGGATAGATCCCTCAGCCGAGGTGGAGGTAAACGAAAACACCACTATTGAGGAGCTCGGGACATTTTTTACGATCGAGCTCATTAAAGAAATGAGAAAATCGGATGCGATAAAAGACATTGAAGCGGAGTCATACTATGAGCTGCCGTTCTATTGGGCAACCTTGAACGCTATCATAACCAAGGATAACACTGACATGACTGACGAGAGTGTGACCTTCCGTCCGAACGATCCTTGTGTACGCAAGGAAATGATCTCGTTCCTATATCAGAACAAGCTTGCGCAGGATGAGGCAAGCGGGCCGAGAAAATACGAGATCGGCGAGCTTGTTATTCCGATCCCGCAGAGCATTGCAGATCTTCTGTATTATGACATCAACGCAGTGGATGAAAACAGCAGCAACACAGATGAAGAGGAGCCGATCATAACCATTTCAGAGCGTGCTTCAAGAGAGGCTGCTGTAGCAATGGGCGAGGATCCCGAGGGCGCAGGTGAGCTTCTAAAGATAACACGCGTCAGCGAGGCAAAGCTTGGTGAGCTGCAAGAGCTTATGTCCACGGTAAACATGCATGCATTTGCAAAGGGCAAGGGCGGCAAGTACTATATAGTAAGCTATCCGACCGATGTTCGTCTCATAAGAGAGAACAACGAAGAGATGGAAGCGGCTATGGATGCCTGGTCGGAGCTCAACGAATGGGCGCGCGGCGATCTCATTAGCGATATCCTTGCACTTAGCAGCGATATCGAGCCTGTAGCTACAGAAAATAAAGCAGCAGAATAAAACTGTTTTGGAATAGGAGAACACACTATGAATGAGGCGATCGGAATAGTCGAGATGTTCGGCTTTGTCACCGCAATAACTGCGGCGGACGCTGCGGCGAAGGCTGCTGATGTAAAGATCATCGCTATAGATTCAAATAAGCCGGCGAATGCCGAGTCCGTAGAGGTGCCGCTCATCATGGCGATAAAGATACAGGGCGAGGTATCGGCAGTAAGAGCTGCCGTTGACGCGGCAGTTGAGGCGGCGGATAAGGTATCGGGCGTTATATGCTCTCATGTGATATCAGGCCCGACAGATGATGCCGTTAAGATGGCGGAGCGTATTTCGGTCGGCAGGGATCGCGTGGGACATATCCCGATGAACGCATAAAGGAGGTAACGGGCTATGCAGGCATTAGGACTACTTGAAACAAGAAGCCTTACCGGAGCTATAGACGCTACCGATGTTATGACAAAGGCGGCAGAGGTAAAGCTTATCGGCACAGTCAAGATAGGCTCGGGACTTGTAAATGTTGTCGTTACCGGCGAGGTAGCCGCGGTAAGAGCGGCTGTCGAGGCAGGTAAGGAGGCGGCGGCGCGCGTCGGCGAGGTCTACGCGGCGCATGTTATCCCGCAGCCGGATGACGCAGTTGCAGGCATTCTACCGTCATTCTATTAAAAAGGGGGATTTTGGAATGAATGCAAATTTCTCAATAGGTTTAATAGAGATAAGCGGATTAGGCGACGCGATCAGAACACTCGATCAGATGTGCAAGGTGTCTGAGGTCGAATTTGTAGCGACAGAGCGCAGACTCGGCGGAAGGCTCGTAACACTTGTGGTCAAAGGCGAGGTATCGGCGGTAAAGGCTGCGATCGACGCGGGCGTGGAGCTTGCAAAGACCTTCGGAACATTAAAGGCATGGAATGTTATCCCGAGCCCGCATGAGGAGGTATTGCCGTATCTGCACCTGGATATGGATAAGCCGATAGAGCCTGAGTCGGAATCGGCGGCAACGCATGTAGGTCCGGCAAGGATAAGAAAAAGCGCGAAGCAGACGGAGGCAAAGAAGCCCGCTGCAAGGCGCGGCAGACCGCGTAAAAAGGCGGCTGCAAACTAATTAAACTGAATTAAAACGCAACGCGTTTTAAGATATAACAAAATCAACAAAGTAAATAAGGGTGGAAAGCCCGAAAAATAGGAGGAAAAGAAAATGGCAGTAGAAGCATTAGGTATGGTTGAGACAAGAGGTCTCGTTGCGGCAGTAGAGGCAGCAGATGCAATGGTAAAGGCAGCTAACGTACAGCTTATCGGTACAGAGAGGATCGGCTCAGGTCTTGTAACTGTTATGGTAAGAGGCGATGTAGGCGCTGTTCAGGCTGCTACAGACGCAGGTTCAGCAGCAGGCGCAAAGCTGGGCGAGCTTATCTCGGTACATGTAATACCGCGTCCGCACAGCGACGTTGAGAAGATTCTTCCCAGCTTAGACTAATATTAATGATACCGGATACATACGCCCGTAGGGGCGTATGTATCCACCCATTAATAATAATTGGAGGGAATTACTGTGGCAACACTTGAAGAGTTGATTACCAATGCCGTCATAGCTACACTCAAGAAGAAGGATGAAGAGGAAGTAGTAAAGATCGGCGTATCCGCAAGACATGTGCATCTTAACCGCAAGGATCTGGATGCTCTTTTTGGCGAGGGCTATGAGCTGACAAAGAAGAAGGAGCTCATGGGCGGTCAGTTTGCTGCGGAGGAATGTGTCACGATAGTCAGCCCGAACCTGCGTTCGATAGAGAATGTGCGAATACTCGGGCCGCTCAGAAAGGACAGTCAGATCGAGATCTCGAGAACTGACACATTCAAGTTGAAGAACAGTCCCCCGGTTCGTCCGTCGGGACAGATAAAGGGCAGCGCGCCGATGGCGCTCGTAGGCCCGAAGGGCAGTGTGTTCCTTAATGAAGGCTGTATCATAGCGAACAGACACATTCATCTGCCGCCGGCACTTGCAGACAAGTACGGTATTAAGGACAATGACCTCGTTGACGTTGAGGTGCAGACAGGCAAGCCGACAAGGTTCTATGATGTTCAGGTGCGAGTTCACGAGAGCTTCACGCCGGAAATGCATATAGACACCGATGACGCAAACGCCTGCGCATTAAAGACCGGCGATGTTATAAAGATACTTACCAAGTAATTTTAAAGGTAAAAAATCATGATAATAGGCAGAGTATATGGAAGCGTAGTTTCGACTCACAAGCTCGGAAGTCTTGTGGGGAGCAAATTTATGCTTGTTCAGTGTATCGAAAACGGAAAATTTATCGATAAATACCTTGTAGCGGTAGACGGAGTCGGAGCCGGAATAGGCGAGGATGTCCTGATCGTGCAGGGCTCAGGCGCGAGAGCGGGTATGAAGGATCAGAATGCTCCCGTGGATGCACTGATAGTTGGTATTTTGGACGATAAGCAAGTATGATCCTGCGGATCATACTTGCTTGACATACATTAAACACTAAATAATAGTGTGTTCGGAGGATCTGGCAATGAATTTGGAAGAGCTTCAAAAAATAGTATATGAAGCGGGTATAGTCGGCGCCGGCGGCGCAGGCTTTCCTACGCACAGAAAGTTTTCTGAGAGCGTAAAGCAGATAGTTGTCAATGCTGCCGAGTGCGAACCGCTGATGATGGTAGATCATCATATTCTGGAATTTCATCTGCAGGAGCTGGTAGACACTTTGAATCTCCTGCTTGATGTTATGGGCGCAAGGGAAGCAATAATCGGCATCAAGGGTAAGAATATGCATCTTCTGGATGAGAAGATCGTCGCGTCCTTAAAACGCACGCGCGTCAGCATCCATGAGATCCCGGATATCTATCCGGCCGGTGATGAGGTCGTGCTCACATATGAGACGACCGGAAAGATCATCCCCGAGGGTGCAATACCCGTAATGGTCGGCGTAATGGTCATCAATGTCGAAACGCTCTTTAATATCTGGAAGGCGGTAAACGAAAAGACGCCGGTAGTAGACAAGTACATAACCATAGGCGGCGACGTGCCGAAGGATATAACGGTGGTAGCGCCTGTCGGAATGAAGATCAGAGAGCTTTTGGAGAGCGCCGGCTACGGTGACCTTGAAGGCAAGGCGGTAGTAAACGGCGGCCCGATGATGGGTAAGCTCGTTGATCTTGAAAACGATGTTGTGACAAAGACAACGAAGGGACTTCTGGTATTCCCGGAGACCCACGGGGTAATACAGAGAATAAAGATGCCGGT
>CAMNAT010000060.1 GCA_946531785.1 uncultured Oscillospiraceae bacterium | reverse complement strand
TCGGTGGGGGCGGGCAATGTCCTGCATGATATCATCGAGTCGGGCGTGATACCGGTCATCAAGCTCACGCAGATCTTCCGTCAGTCATCGGAGAGTCTGATAATCATGAACGCCCACGCGATCAACCGCGGCGATATGCCGGAGCTGTCCGATCACACCAAGGACTTTTTCTTCATGCGCCGCCGCACGCCGGAGGCGAGCGCGCAGACGATAGCGGGACTGTACCGAGACCGGCTGCCGGCGAGCTATAAGATATCTGCGATACGGGATATCCAGGTCATAAGCCCGACAAAAAAGGGCTATGCCGGAACGGTCGAGCTGAACCGCCTTTTGCAGAGTGCGATAAATCCGCCTGCGGAGGGGCGCACCGAGTATAAATACGGCAAGCATATCTACCGCGAGGGCGACAAGGTCATGCAGATCAAGAACAATTATGATATCGAATACACTGACCGCGAGGGCAGAAAGGGAACGGGCATATATAACGGCGATATGGGCATCATTGAGAGCATCCATACCGGGGATAAGTACATGCTCATCACCTTTGACGAGGACAAGACGATAGAGTATCCGTTCGCGAATATGGACGAGCTCGATCTCGCGTATGCCATCACTGTGCATAAGAGTCAGGGCAGTGAGTTCCCGTATGTCATAATACCGGTCTGCTCGTACATACCGCAGCTGATGAGCCGCAACCTGTTCTATACCGCCATAACGCGTGCAAAGACGATGGTGATCCTTGTCGGCAGCGAAAAGACGGTGGTAAACATGACAAACAACAATTCATTCACCAAGCGCTTCACGGGGCTTTGCGAGAGGCTCACCGCGCTTAATGATACAAAAAAGGAGTTATAAAATGATAGTAGGAATAAAGAAAGCGATATTACATATTGCCGATGTCACATCGGGACTCAGCGTGTTCTCAGATGAGGGCATGGATGTAGAGGACGCGCAGATAAACACGTTCATAACCAAGCATATAGAAAAGCTTTATGACTCGGGCTCGCTGCGCCCTGCGGATTTCCGCGAGGCGAGCGGCTTACGGGCGAAGCTCACGCAGTATAAAAACGGCGAGACCACCTTTGCGGAGCTGTCAAAGGCGGCGGCGGAGCGGCTTTTTGACGCTATGATGACAGTCGAGGAGCCGAAGCCGTGTGATCTTATCGTGGCGGAGTTCACCGCGGGGGATCAGCCGTATATCGGCATCCTGAAATGCGATAACCGCGTCGGCATGACTCATACCGTAGTCCAGGATGAGGGAAAGATATTCAATAATATCATAAACCATTACGCGATCCTGCCGCCGGTGACGAATAAGATATCCGAGGCGGCGTTCATCAATATGGAAACGGAAAACATACGCTATGCGGGCAAGAAGTACAAGATCGACGGCGATCCGGTGGATGTCATTGCCGAGCTTCTGCTCGAATGCGATTACGAGATATCCCCGCGTGAGAGCGCAAACACTCTGCGCCGCACCGCCAAAAAGGTCGCGGTGGAGAACGGCACCGACGCGATCGCGGCACAGGCGAAGATAAAGGAGTATGTGACCGAGAGCATAGAGGAAAACAACTATGAGTATGTCGATACCGACAAGGTAGCGGAAAAGGTCTTTGAGGGGCTTCCGGCAATACGCGACGAGTTCACCGCGAAGCTTGAAAAGGCGGGCGTACCGAAAAAGGTGGAGGCGACGAAGTACCTCACCAAGAAGATGACCTCGAACATAAAGCTTTCGACCGACACCGGCGTAGACCTCTCGTTCCCGCCGGAATACTATAAAAATCCGGACTATATCGAGCTGATAACCAACGAGGACGGCACTTTATCCATTAAAATCAATAATATTACTGAGATTATTAACAGATAAAACATTGACATTAACAAAAAAATGGGTTATAATTTAATATAACTATGATAAGATGGGAAAGGAATTGACCGGATCGATATGACAAAAATAATAGGCGTACGCTTCAAGTCGAATGGTAAGATGTATTACTTTGATCCGCTTGACTTCGATATAAGGCGTGGTATGCATGTCATTGTGGAGACAAGCCGCGGCGTTGAGTACGGCGAGGTAACTCTCGGGGTCAGGGAAGCGAGCGAAAATGAGGTTATAAAGCCGTTAAAGGGCGTGCTCCGGATCGCGACCGATGAGGATACCGCAAAGCATAAAGCTATCAAAGAAAAGGAAAGGGAAGAGTTTTCGGTATGTGCCGCCAAGATCAGGGAGCACAAGCTGGAAATGAAGCTGATAGAGGTTGAACACGCGTTTGACGGGAGCAAGATCCTGTTCTACTTCACCGCTGACGGAAGAGTGGATTTCAGAGAGCTGGTAAAGGATCTCGCGTCAGTGTTCAGAACGCGTATCGAGCTGAGACAGATAGGCGTGCGGGACGAGTCCAAGACAATGGGCTCTATCGGTATGTGCGGGCGCAACCTGTGCTGCTCACAGTTTCTGGGCAGCTTTGTTCCGGTTTCAATAAAGATGGCAAAGGAGCAGGGGCTGTCGCTGAACCCGTCCAAGATCTCGGGCGCGTGCGGAAGGCTGATGTGCTGCCTGAAATATGAGCAGGACACCTATGAGGCGCTCATGGCGGATTTCCCGAAGCAGGGCAGTGTTATAGATACACCCGCCGGCAAGGGAACTGTGGTAAGTGTGGCGCTTTTGCGCGGCAAGATAAAGGTAAAGCTCGAGGATGAGAATGAGACCACGCTCAAGGAGTTCGATATAAGCGAGCTCAATGGGGAGAGGAAGGCGGAGCCGGTGCTTCCGGAGCTGGTGGCAGAGCAGATCACTGAGGCGGAGCCGGAAAAGAAGAAAACGAGAAGGCATCGTCCACGCAAGCCGAAAAAGCCCGCGGAGGGTGCTGAAAAGCCCGAAGCAGCGGCAAAGGCGGAGCCGGAGAAGAACGGAGAAAAGCCCGCCGGCGAGAAAAAAAAGAGCAGAAGATATGTGAGCCGTCGCGGAGGACGCAGGCGGAACAACGATACAGAACAGAAACCCAACAAAAGCGAAGATAAAGAAGGTTAACATAAGCAAACAAAGATTACCCTTGTAATTTGGAATTTATACTTGAAGTTTTCCGCAGGCTGTGCTATAATATGATTATAGACAAAGAGTCTGATAATAATTTTTACAGGAGGTAACTACTATGGCTTATAAAATTGATGCTGATACCTGCATCAGCTGCGGCGCATGTGCAGCTGAGTGTCCGGTAAGTGCTATCTCAGAGGGCGATGCTGCATACGTTATCGATGCAGATACCTGCATTGAGTGCGGCGCATGTGAGGGTGCATGCCCGGTAGGCGCACCGGCGGCAGAATGATAGAATAGTTTTAGCGGGGCGGCATTGACAGATCCGATCGACGGATCCTTCAACGCCGCCCTGTTTTTTGTATAAAGGAAGCTGGGAAATGAAAAGAAGATTATTTGCGTATCTTAGCCCGCTGCTTGCGGCTGTGTTTATTGTAAGCGGCTGCGGACGCGTGGTCGTTCAGAACGAAACGGCGCGCCGTTCCTCGTCCGGCGATACCTGGACGGTAATGATGTATATGTGCGGAAGCACCCTTGAGGAGGCAGATGAGGGGGCGAGTGATGTTCTTCGCTCGCTTAATTGTGATCTGCCCGAAAATATCAATGTAGTCATAGAAACAGGCGGAAGCCGTTCATGGCATACCGAGGATATCTATCCGGACTATATACAGGATTTTGTTGTCCAGAGCAACGGTATAAGGATGATAAACCAGCAGGGTGCGATGAGCATGGGCGATAAGGATACATTGTGCAGCTTCATAAAGCGCTCGTCAAAGGCGTATCCGGCAAAGCATTATATGACGGTTATCTGGGATCACGGCGGCGGTGCAGTCGGCGGCGTGGCGTATGATTCCAAGTATGAGTTCGACAGTCTCTCGCTTCCGGAGCTGAGCGGCGCACTCACCGAAGCCGGTATCAAGCAGGATATAATCGGCTTTGATTCCAGCCTTACCTCGAATATAGAGACCGCCGAGGCGGTATCACTCTATGCGGACTATATGGTCGCCTCCGAGGATGTGATGCCTGCGAGCGGATGGGACTATAAATCGCTTTTTACCTACCTTGCGGATAATCCGCAGTCATCGGCGGTGGATGTATGCAAAAAGATCTGTGACGATGTGGCGGCTCGCGCTGAGGATGAGAATGAGACCTTCCTCTCAATGGCGGTGACCGATCTTTCAAAGCAGACAATGCTCTCGCTTGCCGTTGACGGCGCGGCGCAGGCGATGTCGGCATGCGACGCGGACATATATGCAAAGCGGAAGCTTGAAAATCTTCTGACGCGCCCCGGGCATCTGGGCGGCAACTCCCGTTGGGAGGGCTATTCAAATATGGTTGACGCTCGCCAGTTTGCGAGCTTCACGCGGTCACTGGTAGCAAGCCCGTCCGACAATCTGATGGCGGCGGTCGATGAGGCGGTCGTATATACGCGCATGGGCAAGTACCATGAGGGCTTTGGCGGCATAGGCGTATATCTCCCGTCGGACAGGAGCGCTGCAAATACAGATCAATATGGGGCAGTGGCTACAAGCGCGGGATATACTGAGTTCATCGAGCGCTCGTTTACCGATAAATACAGCGACAGTCCGGCGCACATGAGCTATAACGAGCTTATGGCGGACAACGCGTTCACCGCCACATCCGATCTCAACGGAAGCTTTGTGCTTTCCGCTGTACATCCGGAGGTCATAAAGAATGTTGGCGTGAGCTATTATATGTACAATAAGACCGATCAGAAGTATTTCTATATCTATACCGACTATGATGTGACCTATAAGCCGGCTGACGGAACATATCAGTATACCGTAAAGGGCAAGCTCCCGCAGACGAACGGCAAGAATGTCTCGATGCAGCTTGTGAGCCGCAATAACGGCTATAGCATATATTCGATACCGGTTACCATGGGCAGCGACCTGTGCAGCATCCGTGTAGCGAAGGCTGACGGCGGCGGATATACGGTCATGGGGCTGTGGAAGGGCGTCGGCAAATTCACGGCGATGGCTGAGCGTGGCGTTACAAAGCTGAAGCTCGGCGATGTTGTAACTCCGGTTTACGAGGTATTCAACGAGGCGAACAGATATATTGAGGGCAGGGATATA
Organism: uncultured Oscillospiraceae bacterium; assembly: GCA_946531785.1. Classification (GTDB taxonomy): domain Bacteria; phylum Bacillota; class Clostridia; order UBA1381; family UBA1381; genus Ornithomonoglobus. Next base: position 3,694 of record CAMNAT010000060.1, on the reverse strand, counting down.
CGCATCGGACTCACCGGCAAGCTGAAGGTCGAGGATAAGCGTCCGGCTGACGGCACATATATCATGGTATACAGCATCGAGGATATCTACGGCAATATGCATCAGAGCAATGCCGCGACCATAACCTCTACAAAGGGGAGCTTCAGGCTCTCGTCAAACTAAGAAAGGCAAGATCAACATAGTGAGAAGACTATTAGCAATATGGGCGGGCAAGCTTGCGGCGGCAGCCGGCAGGCTTATAGGCCGCAAATCATCGGCAAGCCCGGGCGAGCTTGCGCTCAGGATATGCCCGACGCTCATCGATGATATAAATAAGATAGTTAAGAATAAGGTCATCGTGACCTGCGGCACCAACGGCAAGACCACGACCAATAATCTCATGTGCTCCGCGCTCGAGGCGAAGGGGTACAAGGTGCTTTGCAACCGTCTCGGCGCGAATATGTTAAACGGTATCGCGTCGGCGTATGTTCAGGCTGCGGGGATCTCCGGCAGACTTGAGGCGGACTACGCGTGTCTTGAGATCGACGAGGCATACACGCCGCTGGTATTCAAACGGGTAAAACCGGATATAATGGTAATTACAAACCTGTTCCGCGATCAGCTTGACCGCTACGGCGAGATAGATATAACCGTTGATATCATCAAACGCGCGATAAGTGAGGCAGGCAAGGTAAAGCTCGTTCTGAACGCTGATGATCCGCTCTGCGTGCAGTTCGCGCGCGTGGACGGTGCGGATGCGGTGTTCTACGGCATATCTGAGAAGGTTCTCCCGCAGGTGGACGATACCAAGGAGGGGCGATTCTGCCCGATCTGCGGCACCGAGCTTGATTTTGAGTTCTATCATTACAGTCAGCTCGGCGCGTATAAATGCCCGTCATGCGGCTATGGCAGACCGGAGCCGGACTATGATATCCGCAATGTGTCGCTTAAGACCCCGATCAGATTTGATATAAACGGAAAAAGCATGGAGGTCAATTATAAGGGCTTCTATAACATATATAACCTTGCGGCGGTATATGCCGCGCTTGATGTGTCCGGTGAGGGCACCGATGATTTCGGAAAGCTTTTGGAGGCATACAAGCCGCAGATCGGCAGGATGCAGGAGTTCAGCTTGGGTAAGCCCGTCATCCTGAGCCTGTCAAAGAATCCGGCGGGCTTCAATCAGGCTATATCCACCGTCAATACCGATGACAGGAAGAAGGATGTCATCATTGCCATCAACGACCTTGTAAACGACGGCAAGGATGTTTCATGGCTCTGGGATGTGGATTTCCATAAGATAAAGGACGAAAACCTCAACACGCTGTCAACCACCGGCATCCGCGTCTATGATATCAGTCTGCGCTTCAAGTACGCGGGCATAGATGTAGACATGATGACCGACAGCATGAAGGCTGCGGTCGAGGCGGCGCTCAGAACCGACAGCGAGGTAGTATATATACTTGTGAACTATACCGCGCTCTATTCAACAGAGGGAGTGCTGAATGAGCTTATGAAGGGGTACAAGGGATGAAGATAAAGATATTGCACTTATACCCCGATCTGCTCAATCTCTACGGCGACAGGGGAAATATAGAATGTATGCGGCGCCGGCTTCTGTGGCGCGGCATCGATGCGGAGGTCATAACGCACACCTGCGATGACGGCGCTTTGGATATATCCGATGTGGATATAGTTTTTTTGGGCGGCGGCTCGGACAGGGAGCAGAAGATCGTCTGCTCGCGGCTTTTAGAGCACAAGAAGGAGCTGCAAGACTATGTCGAAGACGGCGGTGTGCTCGTCGCGGTCTGCGGCGGCTATCAGCTCTTGGGCAGATACTATAAGCTCGAGGATGAGACCATCGAGGGGCTTTCGATACTCGATATCTATACTGAGCAGGGCAAGGGCAGGCTGATCGGAAATATAGTTCTCGAGGCGGATTTTCTGGATCAGAAAATAGTCGGGTTTGAAAACCACGGCGGCAGGACATATATCGGCTCGCACAAGCCGCTCGGCAGGGTGCTTTCCGGCTACGGCAACGAGGAGAAGTCCGGCGCGGAGGGAGTTGTGTATAAGAATGTCATCGCGACATATCTGCACGGCCCGCTGCTGCCGAAGAATCCGGCGCTGTGCGACCATATCCTCACAGCCGCGCTCCGCCGTAAATATGCCGATTTCAAGGGGCTCACACCGCTTGATGATGAGCTTGAGAACAAGGCAAATAATTATATAGTGAAGCGATTTGTTAAATGAGATCAGTTTTTGAAGAGATAAAGGGAAAAATAACACGCCGGCATATCGGCACAGCCGTTTCCGTTGTTGTCGCGATCCTTATATTCATACGGGTCGGAGTCGTTATCCGTGAGCAGAAGCCGAAGCGGCTGATGCCGGATGAGCGGATCCAGATGGTGACGAGATTCCCGCTCGACTGCTACGATGTAATTTACGGCACCGGGCTGAAAACGGCGATAAGGCTGTCATGGTATTCGGATACGCTCAAGCTTATCGGCAGTGAGCCGACACCTATGCGGCTGAATGCCGCGCTGTATCCGGTGACGGTCACAGACAGAGCGCTGGAGTTCGTTTCGTCTGACCCCGGCGTGGCTGAGATAGACGGCGAGGGAAACATCCTCGCAAAGAAGCCCGGCAGCGTGGAGATAACGGTGACGAATGCCTATACCGGCAACGAGGCGAAGGCGTTTCTGCATGTGATCCGCCCTGTGAGCGGATTCTATCTGCAAAAAAGCACAGTGAATCTGTTTACCACCGATATGGGTATGCGGCTGGAGGCGGTCATCGTTCCTGATGACGCGTCCAATTCCGCGATCAGGTGGTATTCAAAGGATCCGTCGATAGTCGAGGTCGATCAGACCGGACATCTGAAGCCGAACGGCACCGGTATGACCGAGGTAGTTGCGTCCACATCCGACGGCGGCTTCTCGTCAAAATGCTTTATAAATGTCATAAACGAGATAATCAGGGCTCAGGCGGTGAAGATACTCAACAAGTTCGATACCAAGCTCGATATCGGCGACACATGGACAGGCATAGCCAGTGTGCAGCCGTCGAACGCAAGAAACACAAGCGTTGAATGGGAGTCGTCAAACCCCAACGCGGCGACCGTTACCAAAAACGGTGTTGTTAAGGCGGTATCGGCGGGAACGGCGGTCATAACCGCAAGGAGCGCCGACGGCCCGTCAGACAGTGTTGAGATAACCGTATCGGGTACCGCCGCATCGGGTGATCTTGATATGAACCCGACCTACAATGTTGCGGGCGGAATAAACTATACGGCGTATAACATCACGCTTGACCGCATGGCGGAGCTCAATCTTGCAGTTGCGCCGACATATAATGACGGTACGGGGCAGAAGCGCGCGGATAAGGAACGGATAAAGATGTATCTTGATCCGAACGAATTCTCAAGCGGCGCATATAAGTATCAGTTCATGGATCTGTCTAAGCCCAGCGGCATAAGCCGCGCATCGCTTGCGGCGTTCCTTGACGGCAAGGGCATACTTTCCGGCAAGGCTGACGCATTCCTGGCGGCGGCGCGGACATATAATGTGAACGAGCTCTATCTCGTTGCTCATTGCTGCGTAGAGACCGGCTACGGCTCATCGACGCTTGCAAACGGAGTGCTTGTGAACGGACAGAGGGTATATAACATGTTCGGTATCGGCGCGTTTGATTCCAACGCGATCGGCACAGGCTC
>CAMNAT010000059.1 GCA_946531785.1 uncultured Oscillospiraceae bacterium | reverse complement strand
ATAGTCTGTTCCGGTCAATATTACAACAAATTCATCACCGCCTATCCTGTATACGGGACTGTATACAACATGGTCGCATATAAACTTGCAGGCTGCCTTGATGTATTCGTCACCCGCCTTGTGGCCGAGAGTGTCGTTTATCTGCTTTAAGCCGTTGACATCGAATACAGCTATTGCGAATTCGTTTATCAGTCCGGCGTCTATCTCCTCGTTTATCATTCGTTCGCCCTCCGCATAGGCAAGCTTGCTTTTTACTCCTGTGAGAGGATCGGTGCTCGCTCTTTGCTTTGTGCGTTTAAGCTCCTCTTCGTTTTTGATCATTCTCGTTTTCATAAGCGAATAGTTGTTGAGCAATATAAATATGGATACCGCGAAGAAGCCGGTGACGACTATGATGCTTACGAAATGCTCCTGCTGCAGCGCGGCCGTCTTATCGGCTATAAAAGACTCTACCGTGGAATTATATTGCGGAGCGGCGATAATATAGCCGAAAAAGTCCTTAACGCTGTCCAATGTACCGTTCGTGAGTGACATTGTGGATTTGCTCAGCCATACGAGCGAGGTGAACAGTATCAGCGACAGCAGCGCTATCCAGACTACTATTGATCTTCCGAAGCGGTTTTCGTGATCCTTTTTGAGGATGTAACGGAAGAATATAAAGCCGAGTATCGCCCAGACGGTAAAGAGAAAATAGGTCTCTTTTTCGATCGAGCCGAGCACAAACAGCTCGGGTATCAGGAGATACAGACCGAACGCCAGCATAAACAGCATACCGACGAGACCGGTAATCACCACAGTCCTGTCATTCTGTGTTTTTGCCAGCTTTAGCGCAGCTGCCGATACAAATCCGTAAACGATGGTCGAGCCGATAGTCGTGACATCAACTATCCAGCCTATCGTTGTTCTGCCCAGAAGAGGTATCAATACCGATATCGCCATAATAAGGCATACCGCCTTCCAGGGTATGCTCTTTTTGTTCAGATCAGCAAACAGCCTCGGAAGTATCCCGTCCTTTGCAAGCGCATAGGTCAGTCTGCTCAGGGCAAGCATGTTGCCTATAAGGCTTGTTATTATGAGCGCAAGCAGCGTAAGTATGAGTATCGTGACGCCGGGTCTGCCGAGGTAGTGGTTTGCCGCATAAAATGCAGGGAGACCCTTTATTCCTTCAAGCTTGCCGATATTACGGATATATTCAAGCCAGCTGCCGTATTCCGATGGATACGCTGTCACCGAAAGAAGCGTGATGAAAATATACAAGGCTGTTGAAACGATCAGCGAGCAGATAAGTATCCGGCGCACCTTATGCAGGGGGAAGGTGTATTCCTCCGTCATGTGTGAAATGTTTTCAAAGCCTATAAACGCCCACGGCGATATGCAGGCTATCCGTACTGTCTGCGACAACGCGCTGCCCTTTTCGGTAAACAGCGGGTCAAAGCTGAAGCCTGAACCGCCGTGTCCGAGAATTGCCGCAAAGAAGCATACGGCGATGCCCAGTGTCATCAGGATCCCGAGCGCCACAAGTATATGCGCAAGCAGCTTTTTAAAGTTCATGCACAGCACAGAGAAAAGAACTATGGCGGCTATTGTGAGAAGTATCTCGCCTATATACACATCATAATCAAATATGGAATATATGTATCCGAACTTAAATATACCGCCGAGGAAGTACCGTGCAAAAAGCGGCAAAGAGGTAGCGTTTGCCCAAAATACGGATATATATGTCAAAAAGAGGAACCATGCTGTAAGAAAGCCCTGATCGTAGCCATGTGTCTCCTTTAAAAATGTGTAGGCTCCTCCCGCATCGGGATAATGCTGCATCATATAAGAGTAATTTCTGCCTATGAAAAGCATCACGACCATGCCTATCACTATCCCGAGCACGCTGCCCAGAGGTCCTGCGTTGGAGAGGTAGTTATTGCTTGTCACAACAAGCGAGCCCCAGCCTATGGTCGTTCCCAATGAGAGCGCCCATACCGCAAGGGGTGACATAAACGGGCTGAGCCTGCTGTTTTTAAGCTGATCTGATTGTTTCATATTTATTGACCGCCTTATGTATATTTATCAATTATTAACAAAATAATTATTCACAAAATGCTTACTATAGCTATTATAACAAATATAATAAAAAAATGCAATAGGTTAACTTGGTTTTTCTCATTCTCGCAATGTATAAAAAAATATGGCCTCGCAAAGGCTGACTCACCTTTCTATATGACCGATACCAGGAAAGCAATGCTTAAAATGTATGAAATGGATATTTAATAGTCTTTTGTTTAAAAAATGCTAAGAAAAAGAGCCTCATCACAGCTTATATAAGCTAAATGAGACTCATTTGGTCGGAGTGACAAGACTTGAACTCACTGCGCGTCTTTTCGTTTTCCCCACTGAATAAAAAATGACTCGGCAACACACCGTTGCCGAGTTGTTTGGTCGGAGTGACAAGACTTGAACTTGCGGCCTCACGCCCCCCAGACGCGTGCGCTACCAACTGCGCTACACCCCGAAACACTTACAATAGTATAGCAAAAAAAATCGCGTTTGTCAAGAGCAAACGCAAAATTTATTCCTCCCATGGCATAATATCTCCATCCTCGCGCAGATACTCAAGGATATCCGCCACTCCCTCGCCGGTCGCGCTGTCGACCTCGAATATATCGCGGCATCCGGCAAGCTCCAGCCAACGATGCGCCTGGGGCAGATCAGCCCGCGGGTGATTCTTCTGTGTTATTATACCTATAACTCTCCGGTTCGACACCACCGCACATGCGGGCGGATAAAGCGAAAACGGCTCCGCAGCACTTATGAGCATACCAACCACATCAGATTCAAAGGCATACATCGCAATAGCGCTGCCAAGCTCCTTTGACTGTATGTATTCCCCCGGCGTATCTATTATGACATCAAAGCGGTTCACATACTGCGTCTTATGATAATGTATCTTCTCGCCGCGCAGCGCCTGTGTAAGCGTTGTCTTTCCCGCCTCGGAGCGTCCTATAAGAATCAGCTTTTTCATGTCTTTGAGATCGCGCAGACCTTAAACCCGAGCCTGTTCTCACAATACTCCGTAACTGCCTTCATTGCCGCCTCAACATCAGAAACAAGACCTGTTGTTATAAGCGTACCTGAAAAACGGTCAACAAAGCTGAGATCAACATTTGCCGCCTTGGATGATATATCCGCCGCTATGATCGCAGTCTCCGCAGGAGTTACCGTGAGGATTCCTATTGCTGCGCCTGAAAAATCAAGCTCTGGATTAAGTCCGAGCTTCTGATACATTATCGGATCGGGGCTTGCGATAACATGTGCAAGCGTTATTTCCTTACCCGGAACGAGCTCTTGAACGATCCTCAGTCGCTCATCTCCGCTGTTTACCAAATCTCTGAGATCCATTACAAAACATTCCTTCCGAAATATTACTACATATATCATACCATAAATATGCTTAAAATGCAAGTGCCAAATACAATATTTTGTGTTTTTTCGTAATTGACAAAGGCTCCATGCTGTGCTATAATTTAAGCACCATTAATTAGGGGGAAAAACACATGAAAAAGCTTGCGGCAATTTTGTGCGCAGTATCTCTTTTTTCGCTGCCAAAGCTGTCATATGCAGCGTATTCACAATATAATATATATAATTCTATACAGGATGCCTATGCATGGATGGAGGAAAACGCTTCACCGCTGAGCTCTACCGACTATGCGGCCGCTGACTATTATATAACAGCAGTAGCCCGAATGGGCTTTAATTACAACTACAGCGCATATGTAAATCGCGCAGAGACGCGTCCTTCATCAACATATACAGATGCGCAGCGGCTTGTGATCGCCACCACCGCCTGCGGCTCAGTCTGGAACGAAAACGCGCTGAGGGAATACACATATAAAAATCTGCGCGACAATCCCGGAGAGCTCGCCGGTGCACTCATAACTCTCGACTGCGGCGGATATAAGGTACCCGAGGGCAGCAACATCAACCGCGATCATATCATAGTAACACTCCTGTCCATGCAGCTTCAGGACGGAAGCTTTGAGGGCGATGTCTATACGACGGCACGCGCTGTCACCGCTCTTGCCCCTTATATAAACACACAGTACAAGCTCTCGACCGGTGAGCATAAAAATGCTGAATACACCTACATCACGCAGTCCGTTGTCCTGAATGCCATACACTTTCTTGAAGGCGCCAAGGGCGGAGACTGCGGGTACGGAACAGTAACAAATACCGCAAACGTGATCATAGCTTTAGACGCAGTCGGAGTAAGTGCTGACGCTGATCCCGGGTTTGTAACTGGCAACCTCTCTCCTCTGAGCTGGTTAAAGTCACAGCAGGCAGAGGATGGCAGCTTCAACGGCTCGGCATATGACACCGCTCTTGCTATGTGCGCTATGACAAGCCACCTCCGAGCCATGCAGGGACTTTCAAGATTCTACGATTTTACTGCTAATGACACTGTAGATATATCTGCTGCCGAAAGTGGTGATCCGCATGATCTGTCCGGTGACAGTTCAAAAACAGAGGTCAAAAAGGCTGTTATTACCGAGGTCTCCCCTCCCGCGCCCGATGAAAAGACAGGAGAATACGGACCATTCCCGTTCGTTGGCCCTGTTCAATCAGATGAGAACAGTAACCCTACACCCGAGCCTGTCAATGAGACTGCAACCCCAGAGCCCGCAGCACCCTCAAGCTCAAAAGGCTGGGCGATAGTTATCATTGCAGCCCTGATCCTCGTGGCTGCCGGAAATGCCTTCGTTATTACGCTGTACGGTCCGAAGCTGCGCGAAATAATAAAAAAGATAATTGATAAAACAAAAAAATAAACACAAAAAAATCCGCATCAAATGCGGATTTTTTTGTGGTGACTCGTGCGGGAATCGAACCCGCGTTGCCGGCGTGAGAGGCCGGAGTCTTAACCGCTTGACCAACGAGCCATTTCCAAACGACTTTAAAAGTATAACACATATTTCGTGTTTTGTCAATAGTTTTTTTGAAATTTATTAAAGTTGTTTGGGGGATTGATTTATCTTATAACAAGATATACCGTATATGCTATATAAATACAAATGAGAACTATTCCCTCCCAGCGCTCAAGCTTCTTATGTGTCAGGCAGAACACAAAGCCGACCGCGTTGACACCGATCATTATCAAAGCGTCTATAAACGCCTCCGGCTTGACTCCGATCGGATTTGCAAGAGACGACATTCCCAGCACGAATGCAAGGTTAAAGAAGCACGAGCCGACCACATTACCTATCGCTATGCCGCTCTGCCCTTTCCTGGCAGCTACGACCGAGGTCACAAGCTCCGGAAGCGATGTGCCGATAGCAACTATCGTCACCCCAATAAGAGTCTCGCTCATGCCAAAGGTCAGCGCAAGCTTCTTTGCCGCTCCTACGACAAGCTCACCGCCGCCGATTATCGCGGCAAGCCCGATAATGATAAAGATAACGCTCTTTACCGGTGAAAGCGGCTTTTCATCGTCTTCCTCTGATGTCTCGCGATTTTTTATGGCACTGTATACGAGCCAACCGATATATAAAACGAATATCACGAGCAGAATTATTCCGTCAATGCGCGATACCACCCCGTCAAGACACATCAGTATCGTTACCGCCATTATACCCAGACATACCGGGAAATCGCGCTTGAGTATCAGCTTGTCCACCATAAACGGCGTTATCGCCGCGCTGAGTCCTGCGACACATAGCATGTTGAATGTATTAGAGCCTATCAAATTTGAAATGGCTATTTCATTGCTGCCTTTAAATCCGGCTGTAATGCTTACCGCAGCCTCTGGTGCGGATGTGCCCATAGACACTATTGTAAGACCTACAATGATGGCAGGTATCCCCAATAGCTTCGCAACAGACGCGCTGCCGTCTACGAAAAGATCTGAGCCCTTTACGAGCAGGACAAAGCCTATAAGTAATAAAATGATCGTGATAAATATCTCCATGTTTTTCCTCCTGTATTTTCCGTAAATAAAAAGACCTTTATTGTGCATATGTATGCACAATAAAAGTCTTGCAATTTCATTACGATACTGTCCGGTATACCGGACGGGTATGACGCATCGCAAACATGTCCAAGGACATGCACGCTACTCCCTCTTATTGACATAAGAATTATAACAGACTTCTTGCTGTTTGTCAATATTTAATTATAAGTTTTTTGATTTTTCCTCGCATGCCTTGATAGCCTTTATTACTGCGCTGCGCATGCCCGCCTCTTCAAGGACAGCGACCGCATCGATCGTTGTTCCAGCCGGTGAGCATACCATATCCTTTAACTCCGCCGGATGCTTTCCGCTCTCAAGCACCATCTTTGCGCTTCCGAGCACTGCCTGCGCCGCAAATGTATATGCCTTATCCCTGGGCATTCCGCCGCGCACCGCAGCATCGGCCATAGCCTCGATAAACATGAATACAAACGCCGGTGATGAGCCGCTTACTGCCGTTACTATGTCCATAAGATTTTCGCTTACGATCTCGGCTCTGCCAAGCTTATTGAATATCGCAAGAACCTCTGCCTTTTCCTCTTCGCTTACATTCTCGTTCGGAGCTACCGCCGCCATACCTTCACCCACAAGCGCCGGAGTGTTCGGCATTACGCGAACGAGCTTCAAGCCGGGTATTCCGAAGGCGTCTATCATCCTCTCAATGCTCTGACCCGCAACGACGGATACTATTACAGTCTCTTTTCTTACGCATTCCTTGATCTGCTCGATCAAGGAATACAGTACCTGCGGCTTTACGCAGAGAAAGAGTATATCCGCCGCTTCTGCAACAAGCTCGTTTGAAAGCCCCTGCTTGACATTATACTTCTCAGCCATTGCAGCCGCCTTCTTTGTATCGGTATCTGTTACGATAACATCACCGGCATCTACAATACCCGCCGAGACAACACCGCCCAGTATTGTGCTGCCCATATTACCTGAGCCTATAAATCCTATCTTCATAACTATTCCCCTTTTTAATTTTATACAGCCACAGGTATCTTGTCCGTAAGCTCATGATACTTGTAGTCTGTCAGCGTGAAGTCCTCACGCGTAAAGTCATAAAAATTCTTTTTATCCGCCACATTGAGCTTCGGCGCGTCATATGGCTCGTTAGCGATTATTTTCTCTATGATCGGTATATGCCTGTCATAGATATGCGCATCCGCGATCACATGCACAAGCTCGCCGGGCTCAAATCCCGTCGCCTTGGCGATCATTATCAGCAGCGCACTGTACTGGACAACATTCCAGTTGTTTGCCGCAAGCATATCCTGCGAACGCTGATTTAGTATCGCATTCAGCTTGTTACCCGTCACATTGAAGGTCACACTGTACGCGCACGGATAGAGCTTCATGTCCTTAAGATCCTTATGGACATATATATTTGTCATTATACGTCTTGACGCGGGATTATGCTTCAAATCATAAAGCACTCGATCGACCTGGTCAAACTCACCCTCGGGATACTGGTGCTTTACTCCGAGCTGATAGCCGTATGCCTTACCGATCGAGCCGTCGGCATCCGCCCAGGCATCCCATATATGGCTGTGAAGGTCGTGGATATTGTTCGACTTCTGCTGCCATATCCAGAGGATCTCATCCACCGCACTCTTTAAGTATGTGCGGCGCAGGGTCAATATAGGGAATTCATCAGCCAGATCATAGCGGTTCACGATCCCGAACCGCTTTATGGTATGTGCCGGCACTCCGTCCTCCCATCTGGGGCGCACCTCAAGATGCTCATCGGAAAAGCCATGGTCTATGATCTCCCGACAATTCTTTATAAATATCTCATCAGCCTTGCTCATTATAATTCACCGTTTTTAACCTTTTCAAGATACTCATCATAGGTACACATCCTGTCTGTTATCGAACCGTCCGGATTTATACGGATTATGCGGTTTGCGATGGTGTTCATAAACTCGTGGTCGTGTGAGGCAAAGATAACATTGCCCTTGAACGCAGCCAAACCGTTATTAACGGCAGTTATGGATTCCAGATCAAGATGGTTTGTCGGCTGATCGAGTATCAGCACATTTGAGCCGTATAGCATCATACGCGAAAGCATACATCTGACCTTCTCGCCTCCGGACAACACCTGCACCTGCTTGAATACCTCATCACCCGAGAAAAGCATGCGTCCCAAAAAGCCGCGTATAAAGGTCTCATTCTGCGTTTCAAAGCCCGGCTTTGAATACTGCCTGAGCCAGTCGCAAAGGTTCATTGTACAGCCATCAAAGAATTCACTGTTATCCTTCGGGAAATAGCTTCTGGATGTGCTTACGCCCCATTTGAGCGTTCCCTCGTCCGGCTCAAGCTCCTCTGCAAGAAGCTGCAGAAGGGTGGTCACTGCGATCTCATTCTCGCCTATCACCGCGATCTTATCGCCATGATTCATTGAGAATGAAACCTTGTCCAGAACCTTCTCGCCGTTTATGGTCTTAGAAACATCTGTGAGAGTCAGAAGATCCTTGCCGGCTTCCCTGTCCATCTCAAAGCCTACGAACGGATAACGGCGCGATGATGCCGGTATCTCCTCGACAGTCAGCTTATCGAGCATCTTTCTACGGCTAGTCGCCTGCTTAGATTTAGATTTATTCGCCGAGAACCTCGAAATGAAGGTCTGCAGCTCCTTGATCTTTTCCTCATTACGCTTGTTCTGCTGCTTTATAAGCTTCTGCACAAGCAATGACGACTCATACCAGAACTCATAGTTACCGACATACATCTTTATCTTTCCGTAGTCGATATCAACCATGTGTGTGCATACCACATTCAGAAAATATCTGTCATGCGATACTACTATAACGGTTCCGGGATAGTCCATAAGGAAATCCTCGAGCCAT
>CAMNAT010000058.1 GCA_946531785.1 uncultured Oscillospiraceae bacterium | reverse complement strand
GATGCGGCGTCGGGCGAAGTTGCTTTGTTCATATATGCAACAGCCCAGTCGCGACGTGTGACGATGGATTACGTTGTCATAACCGAAAAGACGGATGAGGAAATGGCAACACCGGAGCCGACAGCAACACCGGAACCGGCAACTGAAGTACCGGTAGATACCGAACAGCCGACAGCAACACCGGAGCCGACAAGCAAGCCGGACGAATTGAAGTTCAATAATTTCGACATGTCAAGGGCAACTGTATACAGATACAATATTGCTGCAAAGAGCCAGCATACCCAGACTAATGGCGAGGTGAACATTGTCGATACGACAAGGAGCATAGATACTTCATCAAAGCTGATTGACGGCAACGCGGAAACTATACATACGACCGGTCAGACGGCAAATTCTGTTTCCGTTATAGATCTCGGAGCAAATATACCGGTATCTAAGATCGTTGTTAAAAATGTCATGGGCTCGGCTATCGTTGGCCTTGCCGGAGATGAAGGCGAGTGCACGAACGGCACTTTAACAGAAACATACATCAAGCTCAGCAAAAACTGGGCAAGACTCAATAACAGCAACACGAAGAATCTGGCAAGCGGGATAACTGCTGAATACGGCACACTTACAGACGGACTGTATGATACGGTAACTCTCACGGGCGCATTCGGCAATAGCCGATATCTCGTGTTTGACGGAAACGGCTCAAGCACAAAATGCGGCGAGATAGAGCTCTATTATGATGGCGATCCTCTTCCGGAGCCGACACCTGCACCTACCGCAGAGCCGGGAGCTCCGACGCCGACGCCGATGCCCACACCTGCTCCTGTCAGCTACCCTGACGGAGCGATAGTTGTTAAGGATCAGCCGAAGTCATCAAACGCAGGAACACAGGAGATAACTCTAAATTCCAATGGTGAAAAGAGAACGGCTGCATATACAAATAACAATGCGATCTGGTATCTTGGCGAATACGATCTTGCAAATATAGATAATATAGAGATGCGTATGGCATTGGTAGGTCAGTATTCTGACGGTGTGGTTACATCAATGCCGCAGGTAAGGCTTTCATATATGCCGCTTACCGGTGCCGCTATTGATGATGACTATATCAATGCAAATAACAGCACAATAAGAGCTACAGACCATATCGTAGCGCAGGTCGAGGGTATAACAGAGCCGTCATCAGATGTGACAGGCGGACATAAATACCTCGGCGCGCTCTTTACAGTCAACGAAAACAGTGTTCTTGTGGACAGCTCATCATATTCGGTATATCCCGGGGGTGAAGCATATCTCGGCAAGAGCATTTCGCCGCTCAACGCAGGGATCGCATCCGGTAAGGTTGCACTTTTCGTATACGCAGTTGCCGGCAGCCGCCGCGCAGCGATAGACTATGTAGTTATAAATGATAAGGTTCTGACACCGACAGAGCTGCATATCGAGGGTGATGACACATGGGTAATAAGGGATAATGTCTCATCAGACTATACAACGAGTATAGATGACTATAAGGCAGTTCTCATAAGTGATATCGGTACTGAGATGAAGCTCGATCCCGCGGATGTAATGTGGTCTGTTGAGGGCTGTGATTATGTTTCAATGCAATCAGCAATAGGCGCAAACAGCGTAATGACGGCAGACACATCTATGCCTATCGGCACATACACGATCAAGCTCAAGGCAGATTATGAGAACGAGGACGGCAGCATCAACCTGCTCGCTGAGAAGAATATAACGATAGAAAAGCGTGAGTCCTCAGTCCCTAAAACGCTCAGCATAGACGGAGAGGCTGCGCTTGATCTTCTTACAGCTCAGCTTCCGTATACCGCGGACTATACAGCAACTGTTCTGGATCAGTTCGGTGTTAAGATGGATGATGTTATCATTGACTGGTCAGTATCCGGCGATGATACTACCGGCTATCAGATCAATGAAGGAAAGCTGACAATAGGCGAGAGTGCAAAGAGCGGAGTTATCACAGTAACTGCTGCTTCAAGAGTAAATCCGTCAGCAAGAGCAGATATCAATGTAAATGTTACTATATCAGAGTATCCATCAGTGCTTTATCCGACAGCGGATGTTCTGTTCAGAAAGAGCAACACGAATGCGGCTAATGTGACAGGTCCGGATATTGAGATCAGGAACCTGACTGATTCCGACAGAGGCTTCTCCGGCGGTATCAAATTCGATATCAGTACACTGAGAGAATCCATCAAGGCGGGCTATCCGATCAATTCAGTAAGCATCAGACTTACTACCTCCGTTTCGCGTGACGGAAAGCTTGTTCTGAAGCCTCTATCATCTGATTGGGACGAGTCAAGTCCGGTAATTAACTCCTTTGAGGGCAAGGAGGAGTACATAAATGCCGCAATCACATCAGATGAAGCGGTAGTAAAGAATGATGACAAAGAGGGCGTATTCAAGCTCAACCGCCAGACCTCAGGAAAGAGAATGTATGAGGGTGAGTTGGGCGATACGGAAACTATTGCAAGCTGGCAGACCACGCTTGATATTACTGATTATATAACAGGATGGATAGAGAAGCATCCGGATGAGAATGAAATAGCATTCCTGCTGATGCCGTATTACAGCGGAACTGCATCGAATGTTGTATTCACAAAGGATATAGACAGCACATATTCGGGCTGGAGCGCGTTGATTGAGAAATTCCCGCAGCTCGAAAAGAATCCGGAGATGTTGTATCCGGCTATCTCCATCAGCTACGGTGAGGAGACAGTTACTATAAGCGCGGATGTGGATTCACTTCCGGTACCGGCAGCAGAGACTGCGAATACCACAAAGCTCTCTGCTGTCCACTACGATCCGTTCAAGGAAACAAGCGACAGTGATGTGATCTGGTCGATCAATGCTGTTTCAGACTCGAATGGGAATGAGCTTGAATCATATACCGGTATAAGCATTGATGAGGATGGCGTTCTTTCCGTTACGAATACAGCGCCCGGGTGCGTTGTTACCGTAAGAGCGACATCCAGGACGAACAAGCTCATATATGCCGAAAAGGATATAAGGATCAATAAGCTTACTTCGCAGCTCTTAAACGGTTCATTTGAAAATGTGGATGACGCTATGATGCCGCTGTATTGGACATCGCATGATCCGGCTATCAATGCCGCTCATAACGGTACGCAGGCATATGTTATGAACCAGGCATCTGAGTCAGCGCTTGCAAACATAGGCAGGAGCAATGATGATGACGGATATCTGAGCGGAGAGCACAGCGCGGAGGATCCCACGGGTGTTTATGGCAAGCGTACCGTAAAGCTTACCGGCTCGCACGGTATCACCGCGGATTATGACGGTCAGATATACACACATAACAGAAACAACAGCTCAACTGACGGAGGTCCGGATCTGAGAGTCACGACCGGTATCACATATTGGGTATCGCAGGACTATCATCTTGAAAGCTTCTATCAGCTAAGCTCATCTACGGTAGTAGGTCCCTATATAAGCTATGAGGGCTTCCAGGGCACTACATCAAAGAAAAACCAGTTTGGCGGAACATGGTATATAAAGGATGGGAACTCCGGAACAGAGTACACCACTAACGGTTATGATACGCTCAGAAAGCAGATAACCATTCCGCAGAATGTTGACAGGCTCGGCATCAACTGGGGACTCAGAGGCGCAGAGGGAAGTATATATTATCATAACTTCCGCATGGCTCCGCAGGGTATAGACACATCGAAGACTGCGGTAGACGGCAAAAATATACTCAAGGTAACGGGCGCTATGGACTGGACATCTGACGGCATAGAGGTAGTACCGGGCAAAGCATACACATATAAATTCTCGACAGTATCGGAAGCATCGGCATCAGGTAAGGCAGTCATATCCTTCCTTGATGCTGAGGGCAATGTGATACAGTCTGAGACTGTTGAGACAGCATATTCATCCTCATGGCAGGAAAAGAGCGGGCAGCTTACCGCACCGGAGGGGGCTGCATATGCAAGGATAATGCTTGCAAACGAAACAGCAACAGGAAGTGTCTGGTATGATAATGTTATATTTACCGAAACATCAGGCGCGGTTGCCACATATGTAACTATCACAAGCGGCAACAGCCTTGTAGTTGCACCGCTTGCAGGCGGTACTGCAAACAGCTATCAGTATACCGCAAAGGTAGCAGACCAGTATAATGAGAGCTATGACGGTGCTGTGATCTGGTCGATAGACGGAACACATACAGGTATAACGATAAGAAACAACGGTGCTCTTGTGATCGACGAAACAGCGCAGGCGGGTACTATCATTGTTCGTGCAGCATCGGCTGATAACAGCTCTGCTTATGCTGAAATGACAGTAAATGTTGTAAAGCAGTCGGATAAGGCTGATGGAGTAGTGCTTAATAACGGCAGCTTCACAGACTATGACAGAGATACGCTTCTGCCTGAGGGCTGGACAAACAGTGACAGGATAGAATCGATCGCAAACGGCACGTTCGACACGAGCCTTAGCGGGTGGAAGCTTAACTATACCTCATACACCAACTCAGACACATCAGCAACGATGGAATGGGACGGCGAGGTTGACCATACCGGCAACAGCGGCGGTGCGGCGCGTATATTCAATGCAGATCGCGCTCAGGGTTCGATGCAGATCGCTAATAACATTGAGATCTGCGGCGGCAGCACCTATGATCTGTCACTGTGGGTAAAGACTGAAAATGTATCGTCGGACTCAAACATATATGCGGCTGTGATCGCTTATGATGAAAACGGCAATACACTGAGCGATGGTAAGCTCCTGGTTTACAGTCCGCAGGGCGCAGGTGAGAAGGATACCTCCGATTGGAAGCATCTTACCAATTCTGTATATGTAGATCCGCAGGCTGTTAAGCTCAGGATCGACCTCCGTTACCGCGGCGGCGCGAACAATTCAAACGGCACCGTATGGTTTGATGATCTTGTGATCACAAAGCAGGCAGGAGTAGACACCGGTGTAACATACGAAAATAAGCCGTCATTGGCTGTAACCGGCTACGGCGAGGAGGATAACGATGTTTCCCGTACATATGGTGAAAAGTGGGACAGCGATGCTATCTCAGGCATAAGCGCGGGTCAGCGTTATGTATACAGCGCAAAGGTACAGAGCTTCAACGCCGCAAAGGGCGCATATCTCATGGTGACATATTATGATGAGCTCGGACGCGAGCTTTCAAGCGACAAGTCCGAGGTGATTACAGGCACAAACAGCTCTTGGACAGAGCTGAAGAGCGTATCGACAGCTCCGCTGAATTCATCATATGCGGTCATGAGCCTCTGTATTGACGGAAAGGGCAAGGCATGGTTTGCGGATGCTGACTTTGCCGCAAGCACAGGGGTAAATGCTGAAAGCATAGTTATAAACGGCTCCGATACGATCACGATACCGGGGACAGCAACATATAGTGTAAGCGTTGTTGACGCATCAGGAATAACGATCGATACTATCGATATCCCAATGACGGCGGAATGTCCGTCAGGTGTAAGCTTTGATGGTGCAACAGGTACACTCAAAGTAACTGCTTCAGCTGCAAGCAAGGCAAAGATCGTTATAAAGGCTGAGTATAACGGGCTGTCTGCAACAAAGACGGTAGAGACTCTTGCAGAAACAACTGCGATCAATATGTTCGGTTCGACATCTGTTCTGATACCCTCAAGCGGTACATCGACGGTTACCTATACATTGAGGAACCAGGCGAACCAGATCATCACTCCTTCGGATGCAATATGGAGCGTAGTAAGCTCAGGTTCGGGAGTATCTGTTAAGGACGGTGTTCTGACAGTATCGAAGGGTGCATCTGTGCAGACGATAACAATAAAGGCAGAGTATAACGGACATACGGCTGAAAGAAAGGTAAGCCTTGCCAATACCACCGCGAATACCGGAACATCCGGCGGCGGTGGCGGCGGCGGAGGCGGCGGAGCCTCATCTGGAGGCGGAACCGCAAGCGGAGTTGTTTCATCCGGCGCTGCAAACGGCACAGCGATGGGTAACTTCGGCGCGATCACCGCTATGCCGGGAACAGACGGCACAAAGACCGAGACTGTTAACGGTGAGGCGATCATCCCGCAGCCGGATCCGACCTACTTCACTCAGGGTATGGATAACATCGGCGGCTTTAACGACATAGGCAATGTTCCATGGGCGCAGAAGGCGATAGTAGCTCTCAGCGCTGTCGGAGTTGTTAACGGTAAGGCGGACGGAGTATTCGCTCCGAACGATAATATCACAAGAGCCGAGTTCGTTCAGATACTCATAGGCATGCTTCGCTATGCAAACAAGATCGACACATCGGACATGAGCTGCGACTTTGCAGATGTAGCCAATGACGCATGGTATCATGATGCGGTCGCGATAGCGGTAAATAACGGTATCGTTCAGGGTACATCCGATACTGAATTTGCGCCTGATGCGAACATAACGCGTCAGGACATGGCAGTAATGATAGACCGCGCAGTGCGTGCGGCAAATCTGAGTATTTCAAGCGGTGCGGCACTGGTATTTACAGATTCCGCAATGATCTCATCATATGCCCGTGATGCGGTGCAGACAATGGCAAAGGCGGGGATCATAAACGGCTTTGATGACGGAAGATTTGCTCCGTTTGAGAACGCGACAAGAGCGCAGGCGGCAGTCATGATCTATAGAGCTGCTGGAGGTATAGAATAATGAAGAAAAGAATTTTAGGACTGATATTGACACTTTCCATGCTGCTCGCACTGAGCGCTCAGATAACGGGCGTTCAGGCGGCGCTTGGGATAAGACACGAGACCGAGGTCAGCCTCATGGCTGCCCTCGGCATCGTGCCGGGCTATCCGGATAACTATAATCCGGATTCGACGGTCACTCAGGCGGATTTTGTGAAATACGCCTATGCAGCTGTAGGAACGGACATCGCAGATCCTGAGGAATATGCAAAAAGCATAGGACTAGACGGCGGCTCGCCAATAACATATGCTCAGGCAGAAAAAATAGTGATCCAGGCAACGGATTACAGCAATATTATGGGCGGCGAGGATCCGCATTCATATGCTATGTCCTTAGGACTCCTGAGCGGATGCTCAGATTCATCTGAAAACGCGCAGGTAACACTTGAATCGGCTGCTATGATGCTCTATAACGCTATCAATCTCAAATCTATCGAGCTTGATAACCGTACATATAAGAAAACAAACAAGAAGATCATGGAGGATCTGCTCGATGTCTACAAGGAGTACGGTGTCATTACCGCAAATAATGTTACCGCGCTTTCCGGCTACGGCACGACCTCAAAAGCAAGTGTACGCATCGGTAATACATTATATAATGTGGGTACAACTACCGCCGCTTCAATGATCGGCAAGGCGGTAAAGTTCTATTATAAAGACGATGACGAGAGCGGTGAGCTTGTTATAAAGTGGATCGAAGAGGACAGCTCAAAGAATAATACAGCAGTTATCTACGGCTGTGATATCACCGATATAACCTCCGCCGGCATTGTTTATGATTCCGATAAAGGCTCAAACAAGACCGCAAGGATAGACCGTAATGCAGAGATAATCTATAACGGTAAGGCATCGACCGGCGTGACTCTTGATGCGGCGCGCTCACTCAATTGTGAGGTAACGCTCATTGCCAATAACGGATCAACTACATATAATGTTGTCATCATCAGGGATTATACATATTATCTGGTTGAAGCTGTGACAGCGTCAAGCATGACGGTAAACGACTATCAGTCAAAGGAAACGTTGGATATCGATGAGCAGAACTATTCAAGCTTTTCGGTATATAAAAACGGTATGCCTGTATCAGCTTCAGACATAAAAACCGGGCAGGTTCTTGCTGTAGTAAAGAGCGAGAACGGAATGGATATCAGCATAGAGATCCTTGAAGGCTCCGTCTCCGGCGAAATAACCACATACAGCAGCGATTTTGTAACTATCGGCGGAACAAGATATGATCTTTCTGCGGCATATGCCGGAGATCAGCTGAAGATCGGCAGATCCGGAACCTTCTATTTCGATAAGCTCGGCAAGATCGTCCGCTGCCTATCGGATAAGGGGCAGAACTCGAAATACGGCTATCTGATGAAGTATTATCCCAAGGATGACGGCGGCGAGGACTATATGGCGCGGCTTCTGACGGCGGAGGGTACTGTTACAGATCTTGCGGTAAAGAACAGCGTTACATTTAACGGTTCAAAGAAAAGCGCTCATGATGTGTATAATCTTATTGATGCGCGCAATAACTGCGAGCAGCTCATAAACTATAAGCTGAATTCGGATAATTCCATCGGCAGCATAGATACCGCCGACGAGAGATATCTCGGAGTGGACGAGCAGAATATAGATGATTTCACCATCCACTTCAAGGGCGCGGGCAAATACCGTAAGGCGAATATGTGCTTCAACACGAAGTATCTTATCGATTCGACAACACCGATCTTCTTCATCCCGTATGACGGAGATAAGGATGATTATACGATCAAGGATGCGTCGTATCTTACAAACAACTGGACATATGATATTTCGGTCTATGATATAGACGATTATATGTATTCATCGGCGATAGTCCTCAAAGAGAATGTTATCGAGCCGGAGAACCTGAGAACAAAGCGGCCGCTGCTGATAACAAAGGTAGTGGAGGCGATAGATGATGAGGGCGAGGAGCGCATTCAGCTGCAGGGCTACTTTCAGGGCTCAAAGACATCGTATATGATCTATAACAATGACATGTACGATAACCGCAATGTTACACAGGTAAGGGATCTGAAAGCCGGAGATGTTATCCAGTTCGGATTGGATTCCGAGGACAGGATCAACGCTGTGCAGATACTCTACCGCGCAAGCATAGACAAGCTCAGTATCGCAA
>CAMNAT010000057.1 GCA_946531785.1 uncultured Oscillospiraceae bacterium | reverse complement strand
CCGTATATGTAAACGGCACCGAGCAGGGCAGCGGCACGATCTCCGCGGCGGTCACCACGATCGGCACACAGACTCAGGGAATGGGCGGCTTCGGCGGAATGCGCGGCAATATGCAGCGCGGCATCGCGGCGGCTGAATAATAAAGAAAACAAAGCAGATAAAAGGGTAAAAAAACGGGCACAGCAAAATGCTGTGCCTGCTTTTTTTATACGCCCAATCACCTCTGCTGCCCCGTAATACAACAGCAGAAATAACTGTCTATGCATATAAATATATATATATTCTAACACATTCCGACAGGATTTGCAAGTGTTTTAAAACAAAAATGTATCGTTTATGCATAGTATCGTTTTATTGGGAAAGACTAAAAATAAATTCCAATTTAACGGGAGGATATTATGAAAAAAATAATCGTTTCGCTCACGCTTGCCGTAACGCTGCTGTTCAACGGCACCTGCATAGCCCTTTCAAAAATAGGCTCAACGGGCAGTGAGGTGAGGAACATCCAGACGCGGCTGAGATCTTGGGGATATTACAGCGGCTCGGTAGACGGGATATACGGCAGAAACACTATGAAAGCAGTCATGCGGTTCCAGGCAAACAACGGGCTCACCCCTGACGGGATCGCGGGACCGAGGACGCTTGAAAAGATCGGACTGCCGACGGGTACATCGTCTGCAAAGAACACAAACACATCGTCAAATCAGCAGCTGCTCGCGCGGCTCATAAACGGCGAGGCGAGGGGAGAGAGCTATACCGGACAGGTTGCTGTCGGCGCGGTGGTTCTGAACCGTGTGAAGTCCTCGTCGTTCCCGAACACCATCGCCGGAGTTATATATCAGAACGGCGCTTTTGACGCGGTGAAGGACGGGCAGGTGAATCTCACGCCGACTGCGAGCTGCGTGAAGGCGGCGGGCGACGCGCTCAACGGCTGGGATCCGACCGGCGGCGCGCTATATTACTATAATCCGGCGAACACCACAAACAAGTGGATGCTCTCAAAGCCGGTACTGATAAGGATAGGCGACCACGCCTTCTGTAAATAAGTGTTTTAATGATAATTTTTTTTGAATTCAAGTGCCTCGAATATATACTGCTCCAGGGCTTCGCGTTCGCCTATTTTGCCCTGCTTGATCTCGTAGTCTATCTCCGGCACACGCTTTACCATGTGCGTCAGCGCTTCTGTCGAAAAGCCCGAGGCGCCGCGCAGATAGTTGCCCGCAAGCCAGCTCGTGGTGCCCAGCGCCTTTGCCGCCTCAGCGGCATTGGCCGCGCCCGCAAGCTTCAGCTGAAGCATCTTTGAAACATTGGCATATATAAGATACAGCGTGCCGAACGCGCTCACATTCTGCGTGCGCAGATCGTTGAGTATTTTAAATACCTTGTCCGCGTCTCCGGCGTTTATGCCGTCGGTGATCTCGAAGATCACTATCTCCGTAGACTTGGACGCAACACGGTCAACATCGGTCTTGTATATCACATCGTCGGAATAGTTGAGCAGCTTGTCAAGCTCGCGCTCAAGGTTGTTGAGCCCCTTGTCGATAACGGAAATGAGATATTCCGCGGTGTTGTCGTCTATCTTTTTGCCTGCCTTGAGCGTCTTTTTTATCACCCATGATTTGAGATCGGCAACCGAGAGGTATTTGAACTCCACCGCAAAGCCCAGCTTTGCCGCGGATTTATATAATGCGCCGCGCGCGTCAACATTCTTTTCACAGAAGATGATCACGGTATCATCGGAGATACGCTTGAATTTCTCCGTCCAGAACTTACGCTGCTCCTCAGTGGGCGGCGTTATGTCCTTTGATTTTTTTATCGTAAATATATTGCTGTCACGGATGACGAGCAGCCGCCTGTCGGTCATCATGGGCATGCCCTCCCATGCATCGTCATAGTCGGAATAGTCCGCCTGCCCGTTTATAACGATCCGGTTTATCTCCGGCAGCCCCGCATCGGGGATCAGCTCGGTTATCTTATTTATATAATGCTCCTTCAGATATTCCTCCTCACCGTAGAAGAGATAGAGGTTTTTCAGTCTGTTCTCCTTTATCTGCTCCTTCAGGATGGGTATATCGTTTTTAGCTGCTTTCTTTGCCATGTGGCACCTCACTTATCTGAATTTACTCGCTTTTATTATCCCGCTGCTGTCTGCGGTGAAATGTATATCTCCGTCAAGGTCTGTGCGCAGCACACGCACAGCATCAAGCGTTTCCAAGGTCTGCTCCGCCGGATGACCGAAGGAGTTGTTCTCACCGCAGCTTATCACCGCATAATCAGGCGATACAGCAGCTATCCATTCATCAGATGCCGCGGTCTTTGAGCCGTGGTGCGGCACCTTTAAAATATCTGCATCCACCCTCGCGCCGCGGCGTATATATTCCGCTTCGGAAAGCGTTGACATATCTCCGGTATAGAGCGCGCTCGCGCCGTTGTAGTCCGCGCGTATGAGCAGTGACGCGTCGTTCTCATCCCCGCTTAAAAGCTGAAGCTTGTCCGGGAGATATATGTTGAAGCTAAGACCGCTGTCAAAGCTGAGTTTTGTATCGTCTGTCAACTCGCAAAGCTCCGTTCCGCGCGCTGCGGCGGCTGCGCACAGCTCGGCATACCATCGCCGCGGCTCGGTCTCATGAAGCTGCGGCTGCATATAGTAAACGCGGCGGACATTGAGCTCATTTATCGCCGCGATAACGCCCTGCACATGATCCTTATGGAAGTGCGAGACGAATGCCGCGTCTATATCGGAAAGTCCGTGTGAGGCGAGATAGGGAACAAAGATGCTCTCACCCGGATCATAGTCTGACTGTGCGCTCCCGCCTCCGCCGTCAATGATGACCGTCGCACCGTAGGCTGTGTGGATAACAGCGCCGTCGCCCTGACCAACATTCACAAAGCTCATATCCGTCCTTCCGATACGCAGGACTGCCGAAATGCACAGCGAAAGCAGCAGCCCGAGCGAGATATATCCGAAAATGCGGTATTGTATCTCACGATCCTTGAGTATATAATACGCCAGAAAGACCAGACTTATAATTAGCGCGAATGCCGCGGGTGTTGGCGTCGGTGTTGTGATCTGTGAAAACGGCAGCCTATATACCAGCCCGGGCAGCTTCAGAAGCACCCACAATGCCGTTTCAAATATACCGCCGAACAGCGGCGCCGCCCCGAATGCCCAAAGCATCAAAAATACTATCGGCGACAGGATGAGCACAGCGAAAACGAGCGGTATCGTTATTAGCGGCGTGATGATGGCATACACGCAAAAGCCGTTGAAGATAACAGAGCTTATCGGCGTCAGTATGAACGCTATTATCAGTGCCACGGTAACAAATTGCCGCAGTATCTTGGGTATTCGCCGCAGCCTGGCATATACCGGCTGGTAGAACTGCGAGATCACAAGCCCGCCGACCGATGACATGATAAATGTCACATTAAAGAGTATCATCGGCATCGTGAGGATGCAGAATATAAATACCCATGCGAGCATATCGCGGTAGCTTGCGCTGCCGCTTCTGCCCTTGAAAAATATCAGCATCGCGGCTACGGCTATGCACCGCACAAACCCGATATTGGTGCAGGAGAATACCGCGTAGACTGCGAGTATCGCGATAGATAGAGCATCGCGGAGTCGGCGATGTACTATCTGCCGCAAAAGCCCGATTAAGACAAGTATTATCCATATATGAATAAAAGCCGGATGCAGCTGCCGCTTGATGGCGGTGCTTTTAAGCTCGGTGTAGTATCCATCCGAAAAATTGTGAGTGTTTCCGGTGAGTATTGCCGAGATCAGTGCCGCGGTATCACCGTAGTAGAATTTATATATCACACGATCGATATATGAATACAGCTTCTGTGACAGGAAATACGGCGATATGACAAAGCTCTTGCCGCGGGCGTCGATCTCGTCTGAGTATATTCTTGATGACAGGTTCTGTGATCTGTGCCATAGAGCTGAGTCGAACCCGTTCTCGTTCATCTGATGCTGAAAGTCCTTCAGCTTTCCGCCAAAGGTAACGGTGTCACCACATTCAAGCCGTTCGGGAGTCGTCAGCAGGATCGTGTCGCGCATACCGGAGGTATTGTCTGCTATAGTGATGCTGTCGGTGCGGACGGTATACTGATAATTCCCGGCGGACGGGCGCGGGTTTGACAGTACCGTGCCGGAAATGGCGGTGTCTCTTCCTATATAATTGAGTGACGGGTGCATAAAGGCGCTCGTTGTGATGAGATAAGAACCGGCTGCTGTGATCGCCGCCGCCATCAGAACAAGGAAAGAAAGCTCCGCGCGTTTTGTAAAGCACAGGCGGAGCAGGAATATCATCATCAGACCGGCACAGAATATTAGTGCAGGTATGATGCCGCAGTAATGCGTCAATAGCACAGAGGCGGTCATAAAAGCGGCCGCCGTTACCGGAGTAAGCTTCATCTTCGGTGCGATCCTTTCCATATATAATAAGTATAACACACGGACAGGAGTATTTCAATAGGATATAAACAGATAACATTTGTAACAAAAGAAAACAAAAATGAAACATTTCTGTAACATAAAACTGAGGTGAAGGGACAAAACATCCTAAAATATGGTTAATTCGTCGTGTAAATATTACGATTAGATTACAAATACAGGCTGTTTGTTGCGATAATATTACAAAAAAGCGATTTTTTTTGTAAAAAGAGGTTGACAAGAGGGTGATAATGGTGTATAATCGTCTTTGTAATAATTCAGTAACATTTATGCAACTAAGCAGAAACAATTGTTATCAAGGTATTACATTTGAGGAGGTTATGTTAATAATGAGGAATTTAAAGCACACTATCCTTGCGATAGGAGCTTTCGTAATGGTGGGAACGCTCAGCGTTTTTCAGGTATCGGATATGTCAAAGAGCCGTCAGGCGCGTGATATGAGGATCACGACTGCGGCAACGACGGACAGCATAACAATAACAAGCACAGAAAGTGATACGGGTTCAGCCGTTGTATTGACCAATACTGAGGAAGAGGTCGAGACGGAGGAGCCGATAGACCCTGCAACAGAGCAGGCGATAGCTGAAAAGAGCTATCTTACACTGGGCTATGCAAATATAACAGGCTCGGTGGATATAAAGAGCGAACCCAACGAGGAAGCAAAAGCAACAGGCAAAATGAGCGGAGCGGATCAGGTAGAGATCCTTGAGAGCACAGAGGGCTGGTACAAGGTATCGGATAACGGTGTTGTCGGTTATGTACCCAGCAAGGATGTAACTCTTGATAAGGATCTTGCAGAGGAGAGCGCGCTGCAGTATGACCACTATAAAAAGGCAGAGGTAAGTGCCGAGAGCGGTCTAGTGGTTCGTTCATCGGGCAGCTCAGAATCGAGCGGTGTGGGAACTGTAAATGACGGCGACGATCTTATAGTTGTTGGTCAGGAGGGTGACTACATCAAGGTATTATACGGAGATAACTATACTGAGGGTTATGTTATAAACACAGGCGTGGATCTCACAGGAGAGTGGGTAGACAAGAGCGGTGTTCATACAGAGATCAAGCGTATAGCAGCAGAGAGAGAAGAGGCTGCACGCCGTGAGGCGATCGCAAGACAGAACGCTCAGAGAGCGTCATCGTCATATGCGGTAGCAGCTCCGGCAACGACCGCACAGGCTGCACAGCCGGCACAGGCATCAGCACCCGCTGTATCAGGCTCGGGCAAAGGCGCTTCGATAGTTGCGACAGCGTATAAGTATCTGGGTGTAAGATATGTTTGGGGCGGAACGACTCCGTCAGGCTTCGACTGCAGCGGACTTGTACAGTATGTATGCCGCGCAAACGGTATCTCGGTACCGCGAGTAGCATCTGCTCAGAGAAGCGCAGGTAGATATGTAAGCCGTGAAAACCTCCAGCCGGGAGACCTTGTATTCTTCTCCAACGGCGGCGGTATCAGCCATGTAGGTATCTACATCGGCGGCGGCAATATGATCCACGCGCCGCATACGGGCGATGTTGTAAAGGTAGCATCGATCAACAGCTCGTATCGTGTATCGCATTACGCGGGCGCAGTGAGAGTATGGTAATGTAAATAATCTGCTTTGTTAATGAGGAAAGGGACGCAGGCGATCCGGCCTGCGTCCCTTTCCCATTTTATTTTCTGATATACCTTGTCTGATATGCGGAGAGCTTGCTTTTCAGCTCGCGCAGCGACGCGGCGCAAAGCTCAACATCCGCCTGGTCTATGTCATCCTCAAACGGGGTGAATACTATCCGCAGCTCCGACCGTCTCCCGTCGCGTGCGCGCGAAAGCTCCTTTGTCCGCTGCTGTACCCATATCGGCAGCTGTATCAGTATATTTTCGTTTATCATCTCATCCATGGTAAATGCTCCTTTTAAAGCATATCGTATTTGTATTTCATGCGGAAGTCATCGGAGATCATTGCGATGAATTCCGAGTTGGTCGGACGATAGGGAGTGTCGTCGTAGTTATAGCCGAAGATGTCGGAAAGCAGCTTGCGGCTGCCTCGCTGCCATGATACTGCGATAGCATGGCGCAGCGCGCGTTCAACACAGCTTTTGCTTGTCCTGAACATTTTTGCGATAGCCGGATAGAGGCTCTTGGTGATCGGCGAGATCACCGCCGGATCGTCAACGGTAAGCATCAGCGCTGAGCGCATATATCGGTAGCCGTTGAGGTGGGCGGGCATGCCGAGTCCGCGCAGATATGCGGCTATGCTCTTTTCAAGCCCCGTATCCTTTTCCTCTCCCGGTGCCGCGCTGCCTGTCAGAAGATCCCGGGCAGCATCGCAGATGCTTCTGCAGCTCTGCGGCTTTATCATAAAGTAGTCAACACCGTATCTGGCAGCTGCCTCAAACATTTTTGCAGGCTGCGCGTGCATAAGCATTATTATCACAGGCTTTTCCGAAGCATTTTCTGCAATGCGGCGCAGCACGCCGATCCCGTCAAGAGAGGGAAGGACGGAGTCAAGGATGATAACATCCGGCGACAGAGCTCTTATAAGACGCAGCCCCTCCGCACCGTCTGCAGCAAATGCCGAATCATAAAAGCTGTCGCTATCTACCGCATACCGGGCAAGCGCCCGGGCATAATGCGGGTCGGAGTCGATCACAAGCATCATTTTACGATGTTCCATATTAACAGCTCCTTTCCGTGTATATACAAAGATACTACCATTAATTTTATGGAAAATCAAGGCTTTAGACAGATTTGTTAATATAACTTAAACCTTGCAAATGTTGGTTAACAACTGCTTAATTAATGAATTTTTGTAGACATTCGGGAAAATATCGTGTGAGATCTATAAAAAATCGTATATTTTTTTGTTGTTTAATTGAAATCTCATAGCAAAGCGACCCCGAAAAGTATAACTTTACGGGATCGCATTAAAGGGAGTGTTGAGATGAAACAGGAACCGCTCATAATAAAGAAACGCGGCGAGGACGGGAATAAGGTTATTTCTGTCAGGATCAAGGAGGATATACTTGCAGCCCTGGACAAGCTCGCTGCCGAGAGCAATTATTCACGCAACGAGCTGATAAACATGATACTGAAATACGGAGTGGAAAACACAATAATTGAATAGAGAGAGCTTCTTACACAACAGATCCCGTTAAAAATGCGTGGGATCTGTTGTGTAAAAAGTCCTGCGGCGCTAAGACATAATGTGTTTCAAGAGGAATATGAGATGATAAGGACGCATCCGGAGCGCGGCGCGGATCTGTTGAAATGCGTGGAAATAGAAAGCGATATAATCGACGGCGCGCTGTATCATCATGAAAGATATGACGGAAAGGGTTATCCGTTCGGGATCGGCGGAGAGGAGATACCCTTGTTCGGGCGTATAATAGCGGTTGCAGACGCTTTTGATGCTATGACCTCTGACAGAATATACAGAAGCCATGGCAATATAGAATATGCTGTGAATGAGATCAGAGCCGGTAAAGGAAAGCAGTTTGATCCGGATATAGCGGATATAATGCTTGATGTTATCGGCAGGGTTTAGGTATTTGCGGCATCATAGCGCATATAAACCAAATCCCGCGCGGAGCAGCGCGGGATTTTTGTGTTATTACGCTCTTGCAAAAAGTTTCCTTGCATGGTATACTATAATAGAACTAATATTGGTATTTGAAAGGATATGACCATGCCTGACTGGAAATTACATACGCCCAACGGCGTGAATGATGTGCTGCCGCGTGAGTGCGCGGCAAAGAAGGAGATAGAGGAGACCATACGCGTGGTGTTCTCGACCTTCGGCTATAAGGAAATAGAATCGCCCTCATTTGAATATTACGACTGCTACAGCGGCGAGACCGGACAGATCTCGCAGGAGAAGCTGTATAAATTCTTTGACGAGCAGGGACGCATCCTTGCGCTGCGCCCCGACTTCACGACCTCGATCGCCCGTATGGCTGCGACAAAGACGGTGTCGGATGTGCTTCCGGTGAGATATATGTACACCGGCAGCGTGTACCGCGCCGAGCATACCGAGGGTGTGCGGCGGCGTGAGATAACGCAGTCTGGCATAGAGCTTATCGGCTCATATTCGGCGCGCGCCGATGCCGAGGTGATCGCGGCAACAATGGAGGCGGTAACGGCGCTTGGCATCGAGGAATTTTCGATGGAGATAGGTCAGGTGGCGTTCTTCACCGGACTTGTTGAGCAGATGGGGCTTGATCCCGAGATGACCGAGACACTTCGCGAGCGCATCGACTCCAAGGACTCGCGCGGCATCAAGCATATCGTGGATAAGCTCGATATCGACCATAACATAAAGCAGCTCATGATCGACCTGCCGTACCTTTTCGGTGATGTGTCGGTGCTCGGACGCGCGGATGTTGAGGGTCTGAACAACACCTCAAGGCTTGCGCTCGAAAACCTCAGACAGATATACGATCTGCTCACGATGTACGGATTTGAGCAGTATATCTCGCTTGATCTCGGTATGCTGCAGAGCATTGACTATTACACAGGCTCGATTTTCAAGTGCTATACCCACGGCGTGGGCTTCCC
>CAMNAT010000056.1 GCA_946531785.1 uncultured Oscillospiraceae bacterium | reverse complement strand
ATACTCCCGAACTGTTGATATTGCTAATTTCCCACCTGTACATTTGTTTATGCCATTTCTCGCTAAATCAGAATAAAGCTTGTTTAAATGCTCCGGTTTAATGTCCTGTAGCTTTAAATGACCTATACCGTTATTGTTTGCATCTATGACACGCTCCAGCAACTGTCTGTATCTGTGAATTGTCGTAAGCTTAATACCATTCTTTTCTTTTAAGTCAATAACATAGTTTGCATATTCCTCAAATGTATACTTTTCTGTTGCTACTGTTCCATTGTGACATTCTTCCTCAAACAAAGTGACAACTCTGTTAAGCTCTTTTTCTATTTTCTTTTTTGTCATATCCTTTGGGACTTTCCATGTCATATTGTATGGCTTTAGCTTTTTCCCATCAGATGAACGACCTCTATATACTTGTATTTGATATGAAATAATATCACCGTTCTTGTTCTTTCGTGGTGTAACTGTTGCCATTGTGTTGACCTCCTAACACCCCCATCCTTAAATTAGTCTGATTTCCTGTGTCTGTGTGGTGGGGTATCGTATGTATGAGCTTTATTCTATAAACATTATACACTTTATAAGGTGTATAATCAATAGTCATAGTGACTAAAGATGCACTTTAAAAAATGTATAGTATGTACATTGTCAAAAGTGTATATCAGTGATATAATATAGCTATACTAAAACAAGGAAGGTGTTTTTCATATGGGTAAAATCACATACAAGAAACTGCTCCGCAAAATGGAGGAGAAAGGACTAACCACATATAAAATCAGAAAACAAAAGATAATTTCTGAAAGTACACTGCAACACATCAGAGAGGATAAGGCTATAACAACCGATGCTATAGGTGCTCTCTGTGAAGTCCTTGACTGTCAGCCAGGGGACTTGTTGGAGTACATCAAAAACTAAGTTATCACAAGGATAAGTGTGAATCCCACCGCTAAATTAGGCTCTTTTCTGCGAAACATTGAAAATGTAACAAAGGGCGGCGGATAAGAATTTAATGACCGTTTAGAGAACCATATAACAACTCACAACCGGATTAATTCATTACACCATATACAAAAGCCCTAATGTACTTTAATGACTGTTGCATAGTCATCTAATCTGTGTACGAAAAAAGGGCGGCAAAAAATAGTTAGTAGTGTATTTGAAAAGAATATATAGAATATACTATATACAAATACTCTATATAAATATCATTCTGCACTTTCCCTTTTCTCCTTCTGAACCAGATATGTCCCCACGCAATTTTAGGAGGGCTGTTTTAGGCAGGTACACATGCACTTAATCACACTCTTTAATTTTCTTTCTGCTCTCTTGCCTTAGGAAATTCATAAAAAACTCATATTCAATGAGGAATTTTCTTCCCGCTTCAAGATAAGGTATTTTGTTTTGAGCTATAAGCTTTCTGATATAGTATTCTGAAAGACCTGTTTCCTTTGCAAGCTCCTTTACTGTCATATATGGCTTTACAGGTATTTGATTGACCTTAACTTTTGATTTCAAAGACTTTTTTAAAGACATTCCATCTTTCCTCCTTCCTGTGCTTCTTGTAATGTATTATATCGTATCATGTCATAATAGACCATACACAGAAGCATCAGACTTTATAATATTTCCGTTAAGCATATGGTTTTTAAAAACTGCATTTTTAAGTTGACTTAACGATAGCGTTATGTTATACTTACACTAAGTTAAGTTTTAATGGATATTAATAAATATGGTGGGCTACAATGGATAATAAAGAAACAGAATACTTAATGAAATTTGCGGAACGGTTAAAACAATTACGCTTAAGAAATGACATGACACAAGAAATATTAGCCGAAAAATTATCTGTATCGGTACAATTGATTTCTAAATGGGAAAACGCAAAATCCGCACCTACATTTTTTAACATGCACTCTCTGTCAGATATGTTTGAGGTGAGCTTGGACTATTTAACAGGCAAAAGTGATGTTGAAAAAGAATTGAGCAAAAAAGAACTTGAAACAAAATTAGATGAACTACGAGAAATGGTATCAGACATTAAAGAAAACTCTAAAAGCGGTACACATATAAATACAAACAATCATAACAGTAAATTTCAGTCCGTAATGGGGTTAGCTAATTTAGACGCAAGTACACTTTTAGGACTTACATGAATATAATATCAATATGAAATTCATATAAATAAATAGAATGAAAATGACTGTTTTTTAAGAAGAGTCCATTTATAGTCCATTTATCACATTACACAAACATAAAAACAAATCCAGTATAAGCCGCCTGAAACGGTTTAAATACTGGATTTTTTGCATTTTTTAAAAGGATAAATCTTATTTTGTAATGCGTTATTCATATTTGGTACGGGAATTATTAATATAAAACAGAAACGCGGCTCATATACTGCTATGGGGGTGGTCAGCTTGAATTATATCTGGGGCGCGATGATGCTCATTTCCATAGTATGCGCCGTCATGACAGGGCGTGTTGACGAAACGGTGAACGCGGTTTTTGACGGGGCAAAGGGCGCTGCTGATACCGTGCTTGCCCTGGCGGGGGGCATGTGCTTCTGGACGGGGCTTATGAAGATAGCGGAGCGGTCGGGGATATCGGCGTTTATCGCAAGGGCGATATCGCCGCTTTTGCGGCGGCTGTTCCCGCATAGCGGCGAGGCGGCGCGGGAGCATATAGCAATGAACCTCACCGCGAATCTCCTAGGCATGGGCAATGCCGCGACACCGGCGGGGATGCTTGCCGCAGAGGCGCTTGACCGCGAGAATCCCGCGCCGGAAAAGCCGTCGATCAATATATGTATGCTGATAGTTTTAAACACCACCGCGTTCCAGCTTGTGCCGACAACGCTGATCGCGCTGCGCTCAGCCGCGGGCGCGGCTGATGCGGCATCGGTGATACTGCCGATATGGTTCGCCTCAGCGGTATCGGTGACGGCGGGCGTGATCTCGGTTAAAATTATGGGAAGGCTGATAAAATGCGATACATAACACCCGCGATCATAGCGGCGATCGTCGCGCTCGCGCTCATACGAAAAAAAGCCGTCTACGGCGATTTTACAGACGGCGCGCGCGGCGGGCTCGGGCTGCTTGCCGATATATTCCCGCCGCTTGTCGCGATCCTTACGGCTGTCTCTATGCTGCGTGCCTCGGGCGCGATGGATATTCTGCTTGATCTCATCTCGCCCGCGACCGACATGCTCGGCATCCCGTCCGGCGCGCTTCCGTTAATACTGATACGGCCGTTTTCCGGCAGCGGCTCCATCGGAGTGCTTACGGATATCCTTAGCCGTTACGGCGCCGACTCCTTCACAGGCCGGCTCGCCTCGGTGATCTCCGGCAGCACCGAAACGACGTTTTACTGTCTTGCGGTCTACCTTTCAAAAACGCGCGTTAAGGACATACGCCGCGCGATACCCTGCGCCGTCATAGGCGATCTTGCGGGCATTGCAGCCTCGCTTATCGCCCTGCGCTATTTGGGGCTTTAGCTGTGCGATACCGCCCTGTTATG
Organism: uncultured Oscillospiraceae bacterium; assembly: GCA_946531785.1. GTDB lineage: Bacteria > Bacillota > Clostridia > UBA1381 > UBA1381 > Ornithomonoglobus. Next base: position 5,492 of record CAMNAT010000056.1, on the reverse strand, counting down.
CGCGAAGAGCAGCGAGATGCACCAGAGTCCCGCAAGTCCTACCAATGTAAAGACCACGCGCGACATCATAGCCATCTGACCGCCGAAGATCGCACCGACAAGGTCATAGCCGAATACGCCTATGAGCAGCCAGTTGATCGCGCCGATTATCACCAGCACGAGTGAAACTTTGTTTGTTACTTCCATGATAAACATATCCTCCAAACCATATCATACACATGACTTTTGTCGTGTGCTGTGATTATCTTTCCCGAACATGCGCGATTTAGTCATTGAAAATATTATTATGAAAGGCAAATTTTATATATGAAAAAAATCGTTATACCCACGATACTACTCTTTGCCCTGCTGCTTATCATCCTCATGCTCCGCGCGAAGGGCAATGATGAGACCGTTTTTACCTGCCGCGACTTTTTAGCCTCCTACGGCTGGCAGACGGAGGCGGAGCCGGAGGGGATATATGAGGTATATATCCCGCAGGAGTTCGATGTGATATATTCAAATTATAACGTACTGCAAAAGGAAGCAGGCCTTGACCTGCTTCCCTACCGCGGTATGCGCGGCGCAAGATATTCTTTTGTAATTACCAACTACCCGTTTGAGACGGGCGAGCCGGTATATGCCGATGTGCTGACCGTTGACGGTAAGCCCGTCGCGGGCGATATAATGACCGTAAGTATAGACGGCTTTATGCACTCGCTTATGATGCCGAGACTTTAAGTGTTCTGAGGCTCTTGGGATAGTGATTCTTTACTGTCCCTCCGCTTGCCTTGCCCCAGCCGATACCGAAGCCGCGGACGGCGATCACGCACCATCCCTTTTTATCGGCGGAGATTGTTTCGCCATGCATATATTTTAAAAGCCCGGCATCGTCCGGCTCAAATGAGATCGCGCTTTTATACGCGTCTGCCGCAAACGCATGCGAAAGCGCGTGAGCCGGCTCGACGCGCCCTTTCTTTACTGTCCCTAAATGCAGACCGCAGCGCGGCACTCTCAGCTTATCTATATCCACATCCTCCAGCATGAGATAGAGGTTGTCGCCGAAAAGGACAAAGCTGCCGTCTAATTTGATGTTAAGCGCATCCTTTTCAAACCCGCGCCAGAGCTTCACTGCCGCATCGAGCGCGGTATCCTTTTTCGATGTCTTTTTTGCTTTCCTCTCATCCGGCTGCTCCGCTGTCTCCGGCTTTTTCAAGAGCGCGGCGAAATGCCCCTCTCCCCTTTGCCTATGAGGGAATATCCGGCGGCATTTTTCGATCCGCGGATAGTCACCGATTCCGGGCGAGAGCATAGAGAGCGCAGGGATATCGCATATCTCCATGCCGTAGTTATCCGCCATATACATGACAACGGACTCATTTTCATCATATGAGAAGGTGCAGGTGGAATATACTATATATCCGCCCGGGCGCAGCATACGGTACGCGTCGTCTAAAATATTCTTCTGCCGCGCCGCGCATGAGAGCGTGTGCTCCACGCTCCACGCCTCCACCGCCTGCGGCTCCTTGCAGAACATCCCCTCGCCCGAGCAGGGCGCGTCAACTACGATGCCGTCAAAGAAGCCCTCGAACCTGTCCGCGAGCCTTGACGGGCTCTCGTTGGTGACGATGGTGTTTATAAGCCCCATGCGCTCTACATTTTCAGAAAGTATCGCGGCGCGCTTGCCGATTATCTCGTTTGCGACCAGCAGCCCCCTGCCCTGCATCCGCGCGGCGAGCTGCGTCGTTTTGCCGCCCGGCGCGGCGCAGAGGTCAAGTATTTTCATATCGCCATCTATGGGCATAGCCTCCGCGGCGCACATCGCCGACGGCTCCTGAAAATATATAAGCCCCGCCGCGTGATACGGGTGGCTGCCGGAAAGAGATTCCGGCGCATAATAGCCCGAGCCGCACCACGCGACCCTTTCATGAACGCAAAGCTCCGCCGCGAGCGCGGCGGGGTCCTTGCATTTATCTGTGTTTATCCTTATGCCCCGGCTGCTTTCCCGCTCCTCGAACGAGCGGACAAAGTCGGGGTATTCCTCGCCGAGCAGCTTCTCCATCCGCCCGGCAAAGCCCTTTGGAAATATCATTTATCTGTCCCCTGTACTTCTGCAACTTCTGTCGGCTCCTCCGGTGTTTCTGTCTCCTCCTGCTCCTCTGTCTCAACAGGCTCTTCCGTCTCTATCGGTTCCTCAGTCTCAACCGGCTCTTCGGTCTCTATAGGTGCCTCAGTTTCAACAGGCTCCTCGGTCTCTATCGGCTCATCCGTAGGCTCCGGCTCGTTGATCTCTACATCATAGTCCTGATGTATATATTCCTTTATGGTCTTTAAGATAAGCTCGTTTAAGTATTCCACATCATAGTCGCCGATGGTCGGCTTTATATGGCTGTAGCCGATGCCGCTGTCGTCGGTGAGGAAAATATATGTTCCCCCTGTCGCAAGCGCGAGCGAGCGGAGGAAGAACTCAGTATCCTTATCAACACCGCTGGAGGCTACGGGGATTATATGTATGCCCTGCTCAACAGCCGAGTTTACCGCGGTCTTTATGTTCTCCACTACCTCATCGGTATAGTGCGGGGGCGCGTCAAGGACTAAGAACAATAGCCTTGATCTTGCGCTCACGCTCCAGTCATGCTCGTTTACGGAATCGAGCAGCGCGAGATCCACCGCCTCGGGGTAATCGCCGCCGCCGGACGCGTATTGTCTTGATATCTGCCCCACTACCTTATCAACATTGGTCGTGAACGGGAACGGCTTTACGGTATATGTATCGCCCGTATCGCGGTAATAATTGCACGACAGGCGGACATTGGTGTCGAGCCGCAGAACTACATCCTTCAGCTCCTCCTTGATATACCTCAGCTCGTCGCCCATAGAGCCGGTGGTGTCGATCGTGAACATGAGATCCAATATATCCTCGGTCTCGTCGGGATCTACTGTAACGCGATCAAGGTCTATGGGTATCTCCCACTTATGCTGCAGCTCATAGTATTCCTGATCCTGCATCAGCTCGTTCCAGAAGTCATAATTCTGATAGTCGCTCCAGCGTCCCGCGGTGAGCTGTCCGGGCGTTATCTGCTGCGGATCAACTAATCCGGGATCATCTATCGGCACCGGCATATACGGATCGGGCATTACGGGCTTTACAACATCCGTGCCCATGCCCATCGGCGCCCTTGCGCTGCCGCCCTTTGCTGCCGCGCCGCCGTCCGCAATGGCAGACTCCACTGCCGCGGACTCATAAACCATGCCGTCACCGCCTGCCGCTGCGGAAAACTCGTAATATCCATCCCTATCATCGTAGCCCGTTTCAAGCTCCTTTTCAAGACCAGCTATCAGCTTGTCGCCGGACGCGGGCACACAGTTCACCGCGTTATATACAAGCGCCGAGAACTCGCCGCGCGTAAGCTCCTGTCCTACGCTTGCCGACACACCCTTTAGCAGTCCAAGCTCCTCCGCCTTTTTGAGATACCCCTCAGGGTATGCCATGCCTTCCCCGCCGTAGCCCAAAAGGCATACCAGAAGCTTTACCGCCTGCTCATAGGTGACATTGCTCTCCGGCATATATTCTAGATCGGTCACGCCGTCGATCATATCGAGCGACACGCCCTTATATACATAGCCGCTCGCCCAGTGGCTTATCGGCATATCGTCAAACTTCTTTATCTCCGCCTTGTACCATTTCGCATCGTCAAAGCCGGTCGCGCGCATGATTATCGTTATCGCCTGGGCGCGCGTGAGGTTATAACCCTCGCCCAGCTCGCCGTTATCAAAGCCCTCGATCACGCCGAGGTCGCGGAGCTGCTCTATCGGCGTTTCCGCATAGGTCGGCAGGCTCGCTGTGAGCATAGCGGCTGCGATAATTGTTGAGATCAGTTTTTTCATGGTTTGCACCCCTTTCTTTACGCTTTAGTTAAGTAATTATATATCAGTGCGGCTGCTTCTGCGCGGGTGAGGTTTGTCTTCGGTCTTACCGATCCGGCATCGCCCTCGACTATGCCGTAGCCGCGAAGTATCGCAAGCGCGCCGCTCTTTTCCGGCGATACATCCGTTCCGTCATTGAAGCCGGGCTGGAATATGTCCATCCCCGCTATCCTCTCATAGCCCATGGAGCGTATCAGCAGCACGAACGCGTCCTCGCGCAGCACCGGCGCAGCCGGCGTTTTTTCGCCGTCGCGGATAATATCCTTATGCATCTGATACAACGACTCCTCATCCGCGAGGCCGTAGCCCATAGCCTGTGACAGCATCCCCAGAAGCTCCGACTGGGTTATCTCCTTATCCGGCAGGAACTCTCCGCCCGGCAGTCCCACGCCGTACTGAGCGATCGAGTTTATCACGCTCTCCGCCCAGTGACCGGAAATATCGGTGTAGCTGTATACCTCGGGATCATAATAGCTGTCTTTTGTCCTTATCCTATCGCCCGATACCGCGTCTATCTCGGTGTTTGCGCCGTCGGAGGTATAGCAGAGCCTGAACACTTTGCCGGACTTCACATATACCATATGCACGGGCGCGTATTCCTCCATCCTCGCCTCAGCCGCCGCGGCGCCTATCGCCTTCGCCGGATCGGTGAACTCGGAAACATCGTCATCCCATACCTGTTTAAAATAGGTTATTATCCCGCTCTTTATGTCACAGGTCGCCGTCATATAGTTATTTACATACTTAACGCCGCTGACACATCTCGGATATTTTTCCGAAAGCTTGGAGTATATCTCCTCCTCCTCGGGCTCGCCGCACTCAGCTGCCTTGCCACTGAAATTTGCGGTCAGGAATTCGGCTATCTTTTTCTTTGCCGCCTGATACTCCGCATCGTCAAAGCTGATGTCGTCATCACCTTTATAATTATAGCTTGAAAAGCTTATCAGCTCACCCGTCTGCCCGTCAGCTGTGATATACACGCTTGTCGGGGCATCGTCCCTTTTATCGATGTCTTTATAGATGCTGTAGTCCATATCCACGAGATACTTTTCGCCATGCTTATATATCCGCTTACTGTACTTATCCGCTGACGGAAGCACGCCGAATGCATTCATTGCATTAAGACTCTCTATGATGCTCTCCGCCGGTTTCAGACCCGCGACATTGGTAAGCTCCTCTATCTCCTGCGGAGTGAGGTCAGCTGCGGCAGCCTCGTTTTTTGCGGCGCCGCCACCGCCGCCCGCTGACGCATAGCCCCTGTTGATCCTGTCATTATCGGGTCTGACAGCTTTGCCGGAGTAAGCATCCGCATAACCCGCCTTGTTATCCTTGAAGCGGTATACAAGCTCAACCTTATCCTCGTCTGCGCCGCCTGTGCGGTAATACAGTCTCACGGGCTTGCGGTACACCATTTCGAGCGGGAACACCTCATAGTATTTCTTCGCCTCAAGCATACCGGCATGGACTGCGCTCTCTGTCTGCGTCTTGTAGTCCCAGTTTATATTGCAGCTTATAACGGTATAGCCGCCGTCCTTATATTTTACTGTAACGGACGCGTCATTGCCGACGACCGGGATGCCGCCGAT
>CAMNAT010000055.1 GCA_946531785.1 uncultured Oscillospiraceae bacterium | reverse complement strand
CTGATGGAATCAGGCGAAATGTATCTTGAAACGATACTGATCCTCAAGAATAAATACGGATATGTGCGATCGATCGACATAGCGCACGAAATGAACTATTCAAAACCCAGCGTTTCACGCGCGATATCTATACTTAAAGAAGACGGTTATGTTACAAACGATCCGCACGGAATGATACTTCTTACCGATAAAGGGCTGAAGATCGCAGAAAAGATCTATGAGCGTCACATGACTCTCACCAAATACTTTGTATGGCTCGGCGTTGATGAGGAAACAGCCGAAAACGACGCATGCCGTATAGAGCATATTATAAGCGACGAGACATTTGAGAAGATAAAGGATCAATTACCGGTATCATTAAAATAATCAGATAATAATATGAGTTATACCCCCATTCAAAAACAGGAGTATAACTCTTTTTTACTCTATATTCAGGATAGCCTTTGCAGTATCTGTAAATCTTGCTCCGGTATCCATGCTGCGCTTCTGTATAAACCGATGCGCCTGTTCCTCTGTCATATTAAATCGCTCCATCAAAAACAGCTTCGCCCTTTCAACAAGCTTTAGCTCGTCAGCGCTTCGCGATATATTCTTTTTGTTATCAGGAATATTGCCGAGCAGGATATTTACCGAGTCTATTAGTCTTGATCGCGTGATCGGAAGCGGAAGAGCCAGTATCTCATCATAGATAATATCCTCCGCATGATCAGCACGCACGACTGCCAATATTCTGCAAACATCTCCGGCAGCTTCATATATATGGTTCACCGTCAGGTCCGGCAGCTTGAAGCCCATGATAACCAGAGGATCATCGACCTCTCCCAACCGCCTTAATAGCTCGGCGCCGGAACGGCAGACCGACGGCTCAACATAGTATGAAGTTGCTTCCAGCATTATTTTAAGCTTTTCCGCAGCCTTATCGCTTGAAAAAGCCAAAATTATACGCTCCAACGCCTATCACCACCTTATCTGAGCATTTTTTATTTATTAATACTGAATAAGATAATTGTCCAGCTCCCATTGACTGATAGTGCGTCTGTATCTGCTGTATTCTTCACGCTTTTTTTCGATATAGTGATCCATAAAACACTTTCCGAGAAGATCCTCGACAAACTTTGATCCCTCCGCAAGCTCCACCGCCTCATAGAGACTTACCGGCATTCTCTGTATACCCAGCATATTCCGCTCAGAATCAGAAAGCTGACCCACATTTATACCAACACTCGGCGGCAGCTCAATGCTGATGTCCTGTATCCCGGCAAGCCCGGCCTTAAGAATAGCTGCAAGTGCAAGATATGGATTCGCGGTACCGTCAGGAGAACGATATTCTATTTTTTCTGCTCCCGGCTCTCTTGAACGCACAGCGCGGATCAACAAGCTTCTGTTGTTTCCCGACCATGATATGAGACACGGCGCATCCGCACCGGGAATAAATCTCTTGTATGAATTCACTGTCGGATTCGTTATGCAGGCTATCTCGCGTGTATAGTGCAGCAATCCGGCTATAAATCTGTATGTTATCTGTGAGAACTTCTTGGTTTTCGTATCGAAATCAAATATATTCTTCCCATCCTTTTCAAGCCACATTGAAAGATGCAGTCCTGATCCGTATTCATCCTCAAACGGCTTAGGCATAAAGGTAGCATGCAGCCCATTTCGTTTTGCGATCGTTTTGATGACCATTTTTGCAGTAATGATACGATCGGCTGTAGTTAATGCATCGCCCGCGCCCAGAACTATCTCATGCTGACCTCTTGCCATCTCATGATGCGATGCCTCAACGGTATATCCCATCTCCGAGAGAGTTAAGCATATATCGCGGCGTGCATTCTCTCCATTGTCTATTGGGGCAATATCAAAATAGCTGCCGTGATCATTTGTCTCTGTCGTCGGCTTACCCTCTTCATCTGTGTTAAAGAGGAAAAATTCCATTTTAGGTCCTATCTTCAATGTATAGCCCATAGCTTCAGCTTCAGCTACAACTCTTTCAAGAATTAGTCTAGGATCATATTCAAGCCGCTTCCCGTCAGGTGTGCATACATCGCATATCAGTCTTGCGACCTTACCGTTATGCGGTCTCCACGGGAAGATCGTAAATGTAGAAAGATCCGGATGCAGATACAGATCACTTTCCTCGATATTGGCAAATCCATCTATGGCAGAACCGTCAAAGACACAAAGATCATCAAGAGCATCATCCAGCTTATCTGTAGTTATTGCCATATTGCGCATACGACCTAGCATATCCGTAAACTGAAGTCTTATAAAACGGACATCCTCATCCTCGACTCTCTGCCTTATAATATCCTTAGAAGTCATAATTAACCCCCCTTAAAAATATAAGGGTGCACAAAAACAATGTGCACCCTTGCGTTGAATATATTATAACACAACAGTTTAAAAATTACAAGTATTTTTTTCTGTCATACTATTATTTTGTATTTTTAGCGGCTATGATCTTGTTGGCAACATCCATAGGAGCTCTCTCATATCTTACAAACTCAAATGTGAATGTGCCTCTGCCGCCTGACATAGCGCGGAGATCCGTCGCATACTTATGCATCTCTGACATCGGTACCTCAGCTTCAACAAGGTTAAGTCCCTTTCTGTCACTCTCGCCCATGCCCATGATCCTGCCGCGACGCTTATTGATATCGCCTATAACATCACCCATTATGTTCTCAGGAACATAGCTCTTAAGATAGCCTATCGGCTCCAGCATTACAGGACCTGCCTGCTTCATACCTTCCTTATATGCAAGTGAAGCAGCTGTTTTGAATGCCATTTCCGACGAATCTACCGGATGGTATGAGCCATCAAGAAGAGTTGCCTTAACATTAACTACAGGATAGCCGGCAAGAACACCATGCTCGATGCTGTCACGAAGTCCCTTTTCTATCGCCGGGAAATAGTTCTTCGGAACACTTCCGCCGAACACCTTTTCCTCGAATATGAGCTCTTCGGTAAGACCAGGAGCAAACTCGATCTTAACATGACCATACTGACCGTGACCGCCTGACTGCTTCTTATGCTTTCCTTCAACGATTGCTGTCTTTGTGATAGTCTCTCTGTACGGGGTTATCGGCTCCTCAAGAACAACATTTACTCCGTATTTATTCTTAAGCTTACTTACGATAACATCAATATGCTGCTCGCCCTGACCCTTGATAAGTGTCTGCTTTGTTTCAGGATCATTTATGAGCGCGAATGCCGGATCCTCGTCCATAAGCCTGGTAAGTCCGCTTACGATCTTCTCCTCGTCGCCCTTGGACTCGGGTGTTACCGCCATTGAAAGCACCGGTGCCGGGAACTCGATACCTGTAAGGATTATATTCTTGTTTCTGTCGCAAAGCGTATCGCCTGTCTTTGTAAACTCAAGCTTTGTAACGCAGCCGATATCACCGGCTTTAACAGACTTCACCTCTGTCTGCTTCTTACCACAGATAGTAAATACCTTGCCGATCCTCTCATTCTCGCCCTTGTTCGGGTTGTAATAGGTTGAATCAGCCTTGATCTCACCTGAATATACACGGAACAAGCTCATTTTGCCAACATACGGGTCAGCGATGGTCTTGAATACAACAGCTGATGTAAGCTCTGTCGTTGACTGAACAAGCTCTACCGGCTCTGCGGTATCTGAATGTCTGCCGACCTCCTTGATCTCGTTCGGAGCCGGAAGATACTTTGCGATACCATCCATTAATGATCGTACACCGATATTTTCCTGGCCGCTTCCACAGTATACGGGGTATATGCTTCCGTCCTTGACACCGTTTCTGATCGCCTGCTTGATCTCATCAAATGTAAACGGCTCACCCTCGAAATATTTTACCATGAGCTCTTCACTGGTATCTGCAACAGCCTCCATGATCATGTCACGGAGCGGAGCTATAACATCCTCCATACCGTCCGGAACAGGAATATCGATCCTTTCTGTACCCTCGTAACGGCGAGCTGTCATATCAACTATATCCACAAAGCCCTTGAACTCATCGCCTTCTCTGATTGGATATACAAACGGAGTAACTGCTTTTCCGAACTTCTCCTTCATATCCTCAAGAGTCTTCTCATAGTTTGCATGCTTATCATCGATCTTGTTAACAAAGAACATTATCGGAATATCCTTTGCCTTAGCATAGTCATAAACCTGCTCTGTACCAACCGACACGCCGCTGCGTCCGCTCAGAACAACAAGCGCCGAATCCGCCGCGCGGATACCTGCCTTAACATCACCGGCATAATCAAAGAATCCCGGCGTATCAATGATATTAAGCTTGTAATCCTTCCACATTACCGGCTCAACAGTCGTGTTGATCGAGCATGTGCGCTTGATCTCTTCACTGTCATAGTCTGATGTCGTTGTGCCGTCTGCTACAGAACCGAGACGCTTGATCTGCCCTGCGTTGTAGAGCATTGCCTCCGTCATTGTCGTTTTGCCGCACTTACCATGTCCAACCAACGCAATATTGCGTATTTTGTCCATAATCTTTTTCCTCCTTTATATATATGTATATTATTAAACAATACCATATAATATATTTACCACAAAACCAAGCAGTTTAAACAAGAATATTTTCGTCATTTTGCACTAAATATAATATAATAATTGTTTTTAATGTACAAAAATAATTTGTTACATATATCTGCGTATCGTTTTTACTTCCTCAGCGATCACAGAAGCAGCTTCCTTCAGTTCTTCTACAGAGGTTGCTTCACAAAAACTTATACGCACAGCTCCCGCGATAAGCTTTTGCTGCACACCCATAGCTGTCAGGACATGACTGGGCAGTGGCTTATGTGACGAGCAGGCAGAGCCTGTTGATACATATATCCCGTGTCTTTCAAGAGCATGCAATAAGATCTCTGCTTTGATGCCGGGAAATGATACATTCAGAACACTGCCTGAATTGTACTCATCCGAACCGTTTACAACAATATCAGATATTATTGATTTAAGCTCGTCAGCCATTAGCTGCCTTTTCATTTTCATTTTCATTTCATCGTTTGTGTTACAGCATTCCTTTGCCGCAGCAGCAAATGCCAGTATACCTCCGATGTTTTCAGTCCCCGGGCGCAGACCGTTCTGCTGTTCTCCGCCATGAATTATCGGAGATATTCTGGTGTTTTTTGTATATAAGGCACCACAGCCTTTGAAGCCGTGTATCTTATGCGCGCTGATAGATATCATATCAACGCCGAGCTTATTTATATTTATCGGCAGCTTGCCAAACGACTGCACACAATCGCAATGAAACACAGCCTTGCCCGCTTTGCTCTTCACGATCCTTGAAAGCTCCTCTATCGGCTGAATAACACCCGTTTCATTGTTTACATGCATAATGCTCACTACGACAGTTTCAGGTGTAATGAGATCAGAAAAAGCATTGGTATCTACCCTGCCATCCGTGTCAACAGGCGCATATTTTACATCAAAGCCTATATCCGAGAGATAGCGCGCAGCTTCAAGAACTGACGGATGCTCTATAGCAGACACTACAACACGCGTCCCCTCACGCTTTTTTGCCATAGCCGAACCGATAACAGCCAGATTATTCGACTCGGTTCCACCTGATGTAAAATATATATTTTTCACCATTCCCCCGAGCATTCCCGAAAGAGCTTGCTTTGCCGAGTTTATCTTCTTTTCAGCCGAAAGCCCCATTCCGTGAAGAGAGGACGGATTTCCAAAGTCCTCCACAACACTCAGCATAGCCTCTGCCGCTGCCCTGCTCGGCTTTGTAGTTGCCGCATTGTCAAGATATATCATTGTTATTCACCATCATTTATAACCACTATCGCGATCCCGCTTTTTATTGTCATTTCAGCATGATCTGAAGTAATTATGTTGCTTATTCCACGCGTGATACCAAACTGCTGATCCTCGTTATCCAGCTCCCACCTGACCCCTTTCAGGGTAATACCCTGAAGCTCTCCGCAGACGGGAAGAAACGAAAATGTCTTTCCTTTTTTTCCTTCTATAATGAGCCGGTCCGTTACGATACGCACCTCGTTTTTATCATCAATAAGATACGAACCCGGATAGTGAGCCATATTAAATATATTTGAAAGGGTATGATCGAGTCTGTCACCAGTCATGCCCAGCAGCATGATCTCATCAAATCCGTTATCATGTGCATATTTCATCGCCAGTTCGCCATCTGTGTACGACTTATCCGTAGGATACTTTATTACATTGACCTCGTTATGATCCGGCTCCTCGCCGGAATCAAAGTCTCCTATTACTGCATCCGGCTTTATACCGAGTGCTTTCGCGTGCCTGATGCCACCATCCGCGCAGATCACAAAATCATCATCTGTTATCAACGATCTTATATGATCATAATCATTTATTCTTCCGTTTCCGATAATAACCCCGCGCATTTAGCCAGCTCCTTGGTATTTTCTTCGATATCGCCGTTAAATACAGCACTTCCGGCAACTATAACATTCGCGCCGGCTTCTATAGGCTCAATAACATTGTCCGGGGATATCCCGCCATCGACCTGTATGAGCATATCCTCACCGGCAAGCTCTCTCAGCTTGCTGATCTTAGCCTCTACTTCCTTCATATACGCCTGTCCGCCATACCCCGGCTCTACCGTCATGCACAGTATCATATCGATCTTATCAAGATATGGCACCACAACATCATACGGTGTACCGGGACTGATTGCAAGTCCGGCTTTTGCACCGTTTTCTTTAATAATGCCAATGCATTTATCTATATCATCAGTCGCCTCTGCATGGAATGTTACCATATCTGCTCCGGCATCAATAAATCTGGTCAGATAGCGCTCAGGGGCATGTATCATAAGATGAACATCAAGCACAAGCGATGTAATCCTCCTGAGCGAGCTGACGATCGGCAAGCCAAAGCTGAGGTTCGGTACAAACATACCGTCCATAACATCGATGTGGATCCATTCCACACCCACTTTTTCAAGTGACTCGATCTGTTTTCCAAGTGCTGCAAAATCTGCCGACAAGATCGACGGAGATAAAATCAATTCCATTCCGGTATACTCCTTTGAATTTCACATAGTTCTGTATATATTTTATATCTTGATTCCGGGATAACACCATCTTTTACCGCTTCCTTTACGGCACAGTCCGGCTCACCTATATGCCTACATCCCCGGAACCGACACTGTCCCGTAAGCCTTTCTATCTCCGGAAATAATCCGGCTATATCAAGCTCAGCGGTTATCTCAGGCTCAATAGACGAAAAACCTGGGGTATCCAATACAAATCCGTTATTTAAAGCAAACAGCTCAACATGTCTTGTTGTATGCTTACCGCGGCTTATCTTTTCCGATACCTCTCCGGTCTCAAGCTCACTGCCGGTAATAAGCGTAAGCAGACTTGACTTTCCGACTCCGCTCACACCTGCAAACGCCGCGACCTTACCATCGATCAAGGTGTACAATTCATCTATACCTCTTTTTTCCTCAGCACTGACAATTACGGTCTTATAGCCTATGCCGTTATATAGCTTTACCAGATCATCAGCATCAGCAAGATCTGATTTATTTATACAAATCATCGGCGTGATACCGTTGATCTCAGCATTGATAAGCATTTTATCGATCACCGCAGTATTCGGATCCGGACTTTTTGCTGCAACAACGATAACTAAAGTATCTATGTTTGCAACTGCCGGTCTTACAAGCTTTGAGCGACGCGGGAGGATATCATTGATGTATCCCTTCCCGTTTTTAACATCCAGCACGACCTCATCGCCTATCATGGGTATTATGCGCTCCTTGCGAAACCGACCGCAAGCGCGGCACTCGACCACACCCGTTTCAGTCATTACATAATAGAATCCGCCTATACCTTTAAATATCTTTCCTTGCATCAGAATGTTACCGTCTTATCAACGGTTTTTGAGCCATCCACATATACCTGGACGCGAACATCGCCGCTATATGGGATCTCTACCGTTACCTGTCCCTCAGATTTTGAATGTGTTGCATTATGCACTGTAGCTCCGTTTGCAACTATCTGTATACTCACCTTATCATTTTTTGCCTCTCCCGGGATGCGGACAGTATACATATGTGATGTTGATGAGCCTGTGTTTGAAGCGCTTGTTGCATCACCGCTTGTGTTAGGTGCTGCTGTATTTATCTGATCTTGAGCGCTTGAAGCGTCGTTTGAAATATGCACCTCTGCCGGGCCGCTTGAAATAACAAGGCTCACCAGATCTCCGGCTTTTGCTTCTTCACCCGCAGGTCGCCCCTGACTTACAACAGTGCCCGCGGGACTTGCGGATGCAATATTAGAGATTTGTCCTACATGGAGTCCTGCCGTGGTGATAACACGCTTTGCTCCGTCCAGTGTCATTCCGATCACAGACGGCACCTTTACCTTTGACTCCATTGAATAACCACCGTCTTCACCAAGGCTGTAATACAAGGTTACATAATCACCGGCATTAAGCTTTGTTCCTGCTTCAGGAGTTTGCCTTACAACGGTGCCCTCTGTTTCATCAGCATAAACTCCCACGACCTGATATGTAAGAGATACCGCCTCAACGGCTGAAACAGCTTCTTCAACCTTCATCTGGACAACATTCGGCATCTCAATATTCCCTCCGGAAGCACCGAGCGATACAACGATCTTTATTGGTTCCTTCCGGCTTCCCTCCTCACCGGCTTCGGGGCTTTGTGATATGACATGATCCACCTCGACCGTATCAGATACGACATATTCCTTATCATCATCTACGGTATACCCGCAGTTTTTTGCTTTTTGTTCAGCTTCTTCAATTGTAAGTCCGACAAGATCCGGCACTGTCCTTGTTGTTGGATGAACGAAAAACATCAAAAGCCCTATACCGACAAGAATAAGCGCCGCAACAGTCGAGATCGCAAGGATGACCGCATTCCTCTCCGCATTTTTTTTCTTTATCTCATCCTTTACCTTTGTCTTTACTCTGGCGTTTCTGCTTTTACCGTTAGCATCCTGTGTTTCATCGTCTTCATCAACCGTTACAGCAGATCTCTGATCCGGATCGGTCACTTCCTGTTCCTCTCGCGATGGCAATATCTCATCAGCCAAAACCGCACGCAGATCCTCAAGCAGCTCCTTCATACTCTGATACCGTTTGTCCGGCTCGCGATTCATCGCCTTCATTGTAACATAATCTAGGTCTGCCGGAACATCAATATTAACACATTTTACA
>CAMNAT010000054.1 GCA_946531785.1 uncultured Oscillospiraceae bacterium | reverse complement strand
GAGATAACCTTTGATGATATAGCGGCTGTTATCGAGGCGTGGACAAAAATCCCTGTTCACAGACTTACCGAGGACGAATCACAGAAGCTGCTTACGCTTGAGGAGCGGATACATCGCCGCGTTATCGGCCAGGATGAGGCAGTATGTGCAGTATCTCGTGCTATTCGCCGCGGAAGGGCAGACATAACAACTCAGAAACGACCGGTTTCATTTATATTTGCAGGCCCGACTGGTGTCGGAAAAACAGAGCTTGTAAAGACAATTGCCGAAGTGATGTTCAATAACGAAGAGGCGCTTATAAGGATCGACATGTCCGAGTACATGGAAAAGCATGCGGTATCTAAGCTTATCGGCTCGCCTCCGGGTTATGTTGGATACGACGATGCCGGACAGCTTACGGAAAAGGTGAGAAGAAAGCCATATTCGGTCATACTTCTTGACGAGATAGAAAAGGCGCATCCGGATGTGTTCAACATCTTCCTGCAGATCCTTGATGACGGCAGGATAGCAGATAGTCATGGTAAAATAATCAATTTTGAGAATACCATTATCGTGATGACAACAAATGCCGGATCTGAGTTCAATTCAAACAAGACCGGCTTTGCGCGGGATATCACCGTTACAATGAAGGATAATGTTGAAAAGAGTCTTAAGGATTTCTTCAGACCTGAGTTCCTGAACAGAATAGATGATATTGTTACATTTAAGCCGCTTGAAAAGGATGAGCTTAAACAGATAATCGATCTTATGCTTAAAAACATTGTCGAAAAACTCAAAGAGCGCGATGTAGAGTTTAAGATAACAGATGAAGCAAAGGAATTGATACTGGAAAAGGGCTATGATGTTCAATACGGAGCAAGACCGTTAAAGCGTGCTATCCAGTCACTTGTGGAGGATAAGCTGGCTAAGCTGTCTCTTACAGGTGTTCTGAAACCGGAAAGCGTAGTGACCTGCGAGCGTGGCGAGGGTGAGCTGATACTGTCTGTCACATCATTTTAAAGCCAAACGGAGCTGATTTGAGTTCAGCTCCGTTTTTATTCGTTATGCCTTAATATTCCGTAAATTGATCGGGTTGTATGCACCTGTCTATTATATACAGAGTGATTGCCGTTGATCGCAAAAGCTATGATGCAGGCTGCGGCAATATAGAGAGCTGCGTCTGTTCCGAACATTTCTATACCTATGAAGATCGGCGCGAAAAGGGTATTTGTAGCGCTGCTGTATACTGCTGTACAGCCGATCACCACAGAGAGTTCGAATGGCAGACCAAAAAGCATCGAAAGCGTTGCCCCGAGTGTTGCACCGATAGACATTATCGGCAGCATTTCCCCGCCGGAAAAGCCTATTGTTATACACAATATAGTGAATATGAATTTTAATGCAAAATCATATATATTAAATGAATGATCTGCAAATAATCCGCCTATAAGCGATCCGCCGGTGCCGGAATATCGTCCGGCATGAATGAAGATCAGTAAAGCTGCAATTATCGTTCCGAAAATAAGAATACCGAGATATCTGTTTTTTACTTTTTTCTTATATATTCTTTTTGCGCTGTGCAGACCTATCGCGAATGCTCTGCCGACCAGTCCGAAGATCACCGCGCTCAGCAGGATGAACAGTATCTGTACAGTATCAGGTGTCCAGGTCAGAACGATTGCGTGGTGAAACGCATGATAGGCGCAGATCGTTGAAAAATAGTATGCGGTATACGAAGCTATCAGTGCAGGGATAAGCGCCTGATAATATAACAGCCCTGCTGCTGAAAACTCAAGGGCGAAAAACGTTCCGCCAAGAGGCGTCTGGAATAAGCCTGAGACAGCTGCGCTGACACCTGCGATCAAAAGTGTTCTTGCGTACTGACGGGAACGGAACAGGCGGGAAACATAATCGCCGACTGCTGCGCCGCAGGTTGCGACAGTTCCTTCCTTGCCTGTGCTTGCGCCAAACAGAAGCATGATCGCATTTGCGAGCAAACGCAGCAATACATATGCATTCGGATATTCGCCGATTTTCTGAGCGTGTCCTACATTTTCTATTTTTCCGTGTTCTCCGACCTCGCCCATGTTATATGCAATAGCAAGATCAAGCCCCTGCTCGGAGTTCGGACTTATGTGCTTATACATATATAGTATCAGTACACCTGCAAGACCGAGGAAGGGGAGCAGCCATATATAATGATCGTCGCGGAAGCCTTCGATAGCAGACAGCGCTCTGCCGAACAGCCCTGACAGAAAGCCAAGCATCAGACCGATTATTACGGCAAGAACAGAGCATATGATAACTTCCTTTAATTTTTTATGCATTTCAGTTCACTTCTTTAGCTTTATTCAATATTTTATCAAGATACCAGCCGGTGTATGATCCATCGGTCTTAGCGACTTTTTCCGGCGTTCCTTTTGCTACTATTGTGCCTCCGCCGTCGCCGCCCTCGGGTCCGAGATCAATTATATAGTCTGCGGTCTTTATAACATCAAGATTGTGCTCGATTACTATGACAGTATTGCCGCCTTCGACAAGACGGTTAAGGACATCTATAAGCTTCTTGACATCAGCGGAGTGAAGACCGGTAGTCGGCTCGTCAAGAATATATACGGTCTTGCCGGTGGAGCGCTTTGATAATTCCGTCGCCAGCTTAACGCGCTGTGCCTCGCCGCCTGAAAGCTGTGTGGAGCTCTGACCTAGCTTGACATAACCGAGACCGACCTCCTGTATTGTTTTAAGTCTGTTCTTCAGCTTCGGTATGTTTTCAAAAAACTCTACAGCTTCGTCAACGGTCATTTCAAGGACCTCATATATATTTTTGCCCTTGTATTTGACTTCAAGAGTTTCGCGATTATATCTTTTTCCGCGGCATACCTCACAGGGGACATATACATCGGATAAAAAGTTCATTTCGATCTTTACGATACCGTCGCCTGTGCATGCCTCACATCTTCCTCCCTTTACATTGAAGCTGAATCTTCCGGATTTGTAGCCGCGTATCTTTGCCTCGTTAGTCTGAGCGAAAACCTCGCGGATATCGTTAAAGAGGTTGGTGTAAGTCGCCGGATTCGAGCGCGGTGTCCGACCGATAGGGCTTTGATCGATATTGATCACCTTATCAAGGTTTTCTGTCCCCAGGATCTCTTTATGTGCACCCGGCTTTGTGTGAGCCCTGTTTAAGGTGTTAGCAAGACTCTTATATAATATCTCGTTTACCAATGATGATTTACCCGATCCGGAAACACCGGTAACACAGGTCATAACTCCGGTGGGGAATTTAGCTGTGATGTTTTTCAGGTTGTTTTCCTTTGCGCCTTTAACGGTTATCCAGCCGGTAGGTTTGCGTCGTTTTTCAGGTATATCGATCTTAAGTGCACCGGAAAGATATTGACCTGTAAGTGATCTTTCGCACTTCATAAGCTCCTTTGCTGTCCCGGTAGCTACTATTTCGCCACCGTTAACACCTGCCTCGGGACCGACATCTACGATATAGTCCGCAGCTAGCATCGTATCGGTGTCGTGTTCTACTACTATGACAGTGTTTCCAAGGTCGCGCAAGTGAAGAAGAGTGCCGATAAGCCTGTCGTTATCGCGCTGATGCAGACCTATGCTGGGCTCGTCAAGGATATACAGCACTCCTGTAAGACCTGATCCTATCTGAGTAGCGAGCCTTATCCTCTGCGCTTCACCGCCGGATAATGTACCGGCAGAACGGGAGAGAGTCAGATATTCAAGTCCGACATCAAGAAGGAATTGAAGCCGCGAGCGGATCTCCTTGATGATCTGCCTTGCAATGATCATTTCGCGTTCTGTGAATTCCAGGCTGTTGACAAAATCCATTTCCTCACGGACACTCATCGCTGTGAACTCATAAATGTTTTTTCCGCCGATGGTTATGGCAAGAACA
This sequence comes from uncultured Oscillospiraceae bacterium, assembly GCA_946531785.1. Classification (GTDB taxonomy): domain Bacteria; phylum Bacillota; class Clostridia; order UBA1381; family UBA1381; genus Ornithomonoglobus. The sequence continues at coordinate 5,320 of CAMNAT010000054.1, read as the reverse complement.
TCATCATTGAGACGCATCCCATGACATTGAGGGCAGAAATCATCACTCATATATCTGCCGATATCGCTTCTTGCATATTCGGATGTGGGGTGGTCGAACCGCCTTTGAAGATTTGTGATAACACCCTCAAACGGCATCTCATATGATCCGCTGCCGTATGCGCGGTCATAGTCGATCCTTATCTTTTCCTCACCGCTGCCGTAAAGGATCATGTCCTTTGCATCCTCGGGTATATCCTTATACGGGGTTTTTATATCGAATTTAAATTTTTTAGCTATAGCCTTGTAGAACATATTTGCAAAGCTGCCCGGCTCTTCATAGTTATTCCAGCCGCTGCAGCGGATCGCTCCCTCAAGGAGACCTGCGTTCTTATCAACGACTACAAGATCCGGATCTATATGCATAAGAATGCCCAGACCGTCACATTTCGGACATGCACCGAAGGGATTATTGAAAGAGAAGAGTCTCGGCTCCGGTTCCGGCAGACTTATCCCGCATTCATCACATGCGTAGCTTTGTGAAAAACGCATTGTATCACCGCCAACGACCTCGACCATAACGACATCGCCAGAGAGCTTGAAGGCTGTTTCAATAGAATCACCGAGACGCAGTTCAATGCCTTCCTTTACGGCAAGACGGTCAATAACTATCTCAATATTATGCTTGAATGTCTTTTTGAGCTTTGGCGGCTCGTTCACATCATACATTTCGCCGTCAACGCGCATGCGGACATAGCCGCTTTTCTTCGCGTTCTCAAATACAGATTTGTGTTCACCCTTCTTTGCTGTCACAACAGGGGAGAGAATCTGTATCCTTGATCTCTCCGGCAGAGCCATTATCCTGTCGACGATCTGATCGACAGATTGGCGTTTGACCTCTCTGCCGCATTTCGGACAGTGAGGTATCCCGACGCGCGCATAAAGCAGCCGGAGATAATCATATATCTCAGTTACAGTTCCAACAGTGGAGCGCGGGTTTTTTGAAGTTGTCTTCTGATCTATCGAAATAGCGGGGGATAGCCCCTCTATATAATCGACATCCGGCTTGTCCATCTGTCCCAGAAACATACGCGCGTACGAAGAAAGCGACTCTACGTATCGACGCTGTCCCTCTGCATAGATCGTGTCAAAAGCAAGTGAGCTTTTTCCCGATCCCGAAAGTCCTGTGAGGACGACCAGTTTGTCGCGGGGGATGTTTACCGAAATGTTTTTTAGATTATTAACTCTTGCGCCTTGTATTTTTATCTCATTTTGCATATATATACCTCAATTCACATAGTATGTACCGGTTTCGGTTTTTCTTTCGATGGCAATTAACTTATCAAATGCCTGCATCTCCATGTCCTCAAAGAGCGCCGCTTCAAAGGCGGAAAGCATTTCGTCGCTTTCCGAAAAAACCAACTCTGCATTTGTCATTATTTCTGTTCTGTCGCTGCTTTCAAATTCGCGGATATCTGTGATCTCCGTATTGAGACCGAGATTAAAGTATATCTCAGCTTCTGTTCGTCTGAAAGCATCATCACTTATAGCGCGTGAATCACTGAATACGATAAATTCAATGATCTCATCCTCGTACATGTATAAAACTGGAGTCAGTATGTTTTCGAGAATGATGTCAACCGCTTTTTCCAGCTTTTCGTTATAGTTCATATGTCAATCTCTTTCTCAAGTCTTCGTATCTGATCGCGATATTCGGCAGCCTTTTCAAATTCGAGCTTTTCCGCAGCGTCGAGCATGAGGACCTCAAGCTCTGCGATCTGTTTTCTGATATCCATAGCCGGCTTGCGTTCGGCTTTTTCGACTGATTCCATAGGCTCCAGTATCTCGCGGATGTCCTTCTTGATCGTTTTCGGAATGATATTATGTTCTTTGTTATATTTCATCTGGATACTCCGCCTGCGCTCAGTCTCGTCCATGGCACGCTGCATGGAATTGGTGATGCGGTCACCGTACATAATGACGCGTCCCTCAGCATTTCGTGCAGCGCGTCCTATTGTCTGGATAAGAGACATTTCACCTCGCAGGAAGCCCTCCTTATCGGCGTCTAGTATTGCAACCAGTGCGACCTCCGGAATATCAAGCCCCTCACGAAGCAGGTTTATCCCGACCAGTACGTCATATACACCCAAGCGAAGATCCTTTATTATCTCTGTGCGTTCAATAGTCTTGATCTCGGAATGCATATATGTGACCTTTATACCGAGCTCTTTCAGATAAGCACAGAGATCCTCTGCCATTTTTTTTGTAAGGGTCGTTACCAGAACTCTGAATCCGGCTTCTGTGACTGTGTTTATCTCACCGATCAGATCATCTATCTGGTGCTCTGTGGGGCGTAGCTCGATGACTGGGTCAACAAGCCCGGTCGGACGTATTATTTGCTCAGCAACGACCGTAGCATGCTCGTTTTCATATACAGCAGGCGTTGCGCTTGTGAATATCACTTGATTAAGATGTGCTTCAAATTCGTCAAATTTAAGCGGACGATTGTCCAGAGCGCTTGGAAGCCGGAAGCCGTATTTAATAAGGACTTCTTTTCTTGCTCGGTCGCCGTTGTACATTCCGCGAACCTGGGGGAGAGTCTGATGCGACTCATCGATTATCATAAGATAGTCGTCAGGCATATAATCCAGCAGCGTAAACGGAGCGGAGCCTTTAGCTCTGCCGCTGATATGCCTTGAATAGTTTTCGATACCCTGACAGAAGCCTATCTCACGCAGCATTTCAAGATCATACCGTGTGCGTTGCTCGATCCGCTGTGCTTCTATAAGCATATCGCGTTCCTTGAAATACTTTATCTGCTCTTCAAGTTCCTCTTCGATCGCAGACATTGCGAGCATCATCTTTTCATGAGTGGTAACATAATGTGATGCAGGCATGATTACAGCGTGACGGTATTGACCTATTATTTCACCCGTTAGTGCATTTATTTCGGTGATGCGGTCGATCTCGTCACCGAAAAATTCAACGCGAATGGCATTCTCGCCGTTATTTGACGGGAAGATCTCGACAACGTCACCTCGAACACGGAACTTTGTTCTGGTAAAGTTTATGTCGTTTCGTTCGTATTGCATATCAACAAGTTTCTTAAGGATCTCATCACGATCCTTTTCCATTCCGACACGCAGAGAGAGCATCATGTTTTTATAATCATCCGGATCGCCAAGGCCGTATATGCAGGAAACACTGGAAACTATAAGAACATCGCGCCGCTCAAGCAAAGCAAAGGTCGCGCTGTGTCTCAGTTTATCGAGGTTTTCGTTGGTCATCGCGTCCTTCTCTATATAGGTGTCCGTCTGAGGCAGGTAAGCCTCAGGCTGATAATAGTCATAATAGCTCACAAAGAATTCCACGCAGTTGTCAGGGAAGAACTCTTTGAATTCACTGCACAGCTGTGCGGCAAGCGTCTTGTTGTGTGCAAGCACTATTGTTGGACGATTGACCGCTGCAATTATATTTGCCATCGTAAATGTCTTACCGGAGCCCGTAACTCCCAACAATGTCTGAAACTTTTCACCTCTGTTAAGACCTTCCACCAATTCAGTTATCGCTTTCGGCTGATCGCCTGATGGCTTATAAGATGATACAAGCTTAAATTTTTCCATGCTGCACCTCCGGATTCATATAATACGACTATTATATTATACCACAAAACAGATATATTTGCAACACAAACTGAAAAAAAGCTGCCACGGATGTGACAGCTTTTCTGAGCGTTCAATGTCTTTTACTGAACATGTTCTGCAAAACATTTTTGTTGCTTCTGCGTCTGCGGTGAGCTTTTCCTGAGTGTATAGAAGAATGTCTTTTGAACTTCATAGAAAGCTTGCCAATTGAACTTGAAATGTTTGCAGATCTTTGCTTTGTCGGATTCTTTTTACTTTTAAACAGCGACTCCACGCTTGCACCCTTGGCAGCACGTTTATCACTTATCTTACCGACCTTTCCTATATGCAGCTTGCGTGTTTTGTTAAGCTCCTCATTACCCATTTTAAGTATAAGTATGGTTATTATGTAGTATAGAGAAGCAAGGAGCGTCGGCGCAAGTCTTATACAGATTATTCTTTGTGAAAAAAATAATACCAACGCTACGAACACCGGCCATGCGAGTGCCACGGCGCCGATAAGTATCTGAAGATTCAGATATTTCAGATCCTTGTATCTGAAAAATGAAAACAAACCGCTTCCGAATGTGAGAAGACCGCTTATAAAAACAAGATGAGAAAGCTGGACTCCTACAGTGTAGATTGAAGAATAATTTGTTTTGTTGATAATTCCTGTAAATTCAAGAATACCTGATAAAATCAGAAACGCACCAAGTATAAGGTTTATCATTATCGCAACAAAAAACGGCTTTTTAAACTTTATTTTCATGTTATTTCTTCCTCCTGATGATTGTATTATACACTAAAATTATGTTTTTGTAAAGAGCTTTTTTGAAAATGAAAACCATAATGAGTTTTTATCGATTTTCCTTCATCTCGGTAAGCTCAATCGTTCCTTCAACTCTCACTGATTCGCCCGAGGCTATGTCAAAAACATAAGTGTTTGACTCTGTTGTTGAAAGATCTTTCGAATCCTTAGCGTTATTTGATATGCTTATGAGATGGAGCTTGCCCTTACCTTCAGCCTTGTATCGGCCTGCCGGTATGTCGGCAGGACATTTATATGTTTTGTCCTTCAGCTTGAATTTTCCGCCGTCTGAGTAGCTGTTAATGCTGTTAAGTCCTTCAAGATACGATTTTTTCTCTTCCAGACTTGTCGCGAGCTCACTGTTTGATGCTGTAACTCTGTCAATATCGTTTTTGTATTGCTCCAGCTCATCTGTCAGATGCTTTATCTCATCGATCAGTGCGCTGTTTTCACCAATTAATTTATCATATTCCGCTTCTTCTTTTTTTAAAGACGAAAGCTCTGATCTTGCGTTGCTGATCTCCGACTGCATTCCGGCTTTTTCGGCATTTACTCTTGTAACAGCCTGTGTATGGAGTATGGAGTTGCTGTTGAGTATTATTATCAGTATTCCCAAAGCAAAGGATATAGCTATAGGGAGAACTATAGTAAGATAAAACTGTAAGCGTTTCATTTTTTTCTCTCCGTAATTATAGTGACGGCGTGAACAATACTGTTCCGCCAAGCTTTAATTTGTAACCGTTAGATAACTCTACCTCCAGAGGAGCAGAGGTCAGTGTCGTGTTGTATTTTGATTCTCCGCTCTCGGTTGCAGCAGAAAAAGAAGTGTTTCCGACAACCGTATATTTTCCGGGAGAGATATCCTTGCCGACTGTGTATCTTCCGGCGGGAAGAGATACAGCAACCGCTCC
>CAMNAT010000053.1 GCA_946531785.1 uncultured Oscillospiraceae bacterium | reverse complement strand
AGCGGCAAGTATTCTTGAGGTCGCCGATGAGCAGTTTGTCAGCATCAGGCGATCGCTTAAAAACTATACCGACGATATCAGAGCGCGTATCGCAAACGATACAGCCGATAATGTTAAGATAGACAGCATTTCGCTTAATGAATATGTAAGGAACAATAAAAATATGCGTCAGCTTCTGGCTGATATCTCCGAGCTTTGCGGTGCGGAGATCAGCGAGATAAATGTTGATAGCTACATATCTCAGCTTGCGTGGCTTGGAAAAACAACAATAGGTGATCTGAGCAGAATGACAGCCAAGAATTACGACCTTGCCGTGCGTCTGGCAAAATACACTCTTGGCAATTCAGAGCTGGATATACTTGCCTCAAATGTCGGGCTGAGATTCCTGTGCAGGGCGGAGCTGCTTGTGGGCAATTACACAGAAGAGCAGGCGGCTGAATTTGTAAATATTGCTATAAACAATCCGAAAATAAGCAAAAGGCAGGCAAAGAGGTTGTTTTTGCTTAAAAATGATATGTTCCCGAATTCTTGATCGCTCTGTCCATGCTGCGCTTTGCGTCGCGGCGTGCGATGTCCTCGCGCTTGTCATATAGCTTTTTGCCCTTGACCAGCGCAAGCTCGACCTTAACGAGCGAATTTTTCAGATATACTCTTAAAGGAACGAGGGAAAGGCCTTGTTCCTTTAATTGTTGAGATAGCTTTAAGATCTCATGCTTATGCATCAGAAGCTTTCTCTCGCGTAAAGGGTCTCGATTGAATATATTACCCTTTTCAAACGGGCTGATATTTGCGCCCTTTAACCACACCTCCATGTTTGTGATAGAGGCATAGGAATCCTTGATGTTGATCTTTCCGTCGCGAACAGATTTTACCTCAGTGCCGGCAAGCTGTATGCCACATTCGTAGGTCTCAAGTATAAAGTATTCGTGTCGCGCCTTTTTGTTCTGCGCGATCAGTTTTATATTGTTTTTTTCAGCCATGATAATATCCTCTCAATTAATTATTACCGATATTTTAAAATAAATAACATGTATTATAACTTTTATTTATGATATGCTGCACCTGAATTTATCATAAACGAGCGATATATCTGCTCGGCAAGCACAACGCGCATAAGCATATGCGGCAAAGTCATCCTTCCAAAGGACAGCTTCAGATCAGATCTGTTTTTAACGGCATTGCTGAGTCCTAATGAACCACCTATAATAAATACTATATGTGAGGTGTGCATACAGGCATTCTTTAAATCTAACGCCAGCTCCTCACTTGAGAGTAATTTTCCTTCCACGCACAATGCAATGACATGGGCACCGTTCTTGAGCTTTGATAGAATATGCTCGCCCTCGCGGGATCTTACAGTCTCGGCATCGCGCTCTTTGGCGTTTTCAGGTATACGCTCGTCGGGGATCTCGATTATTTCCAGCTCCGCAAAGCGGCTGATCCTTTTTTTGTACTCTTTTACTGCATCAGCATAGAATTTCTCTTTAAGCTTCCCGACACATAAAATAGTTACCTTCATTCTGCAAACCTCGTTATATCATAGCGTGCAGCGACCTGTAGTGTAACGTCAGTACCTACATTGATATTATTATCGGTCAGGTAGTTATATGTAACCATCTGCGCCAGCTCAGGCAAATTGTTTTTGTCGCTGAGGTGTCCGAGCATTATATGCTCGGTACCGCTTTTTATAAGCTCAAGAGCTGTCTCGGCGGCAGCAGCATTAGAAAGATGGCCAAAGCTGCCCAGTATCCGCTGCTTGAGGGGATATGGATATTCACCGTATCGTAGCATATCGATGTCGTGATTTGACTCAAGTATGATGCTTTTGCTGCCGGATATCCTTGACAACAGCGAAGCCGACATAAAACCGATATCGGTCGCTATAGTGACCTTGTCCCTGCCGTCGCTGAAGCTGTAGCAGCATGGCTCCTCGGCGTCGTGCGGGATAGTGTAGGGGGTGATCTCAATATCATTTATGACTTCCGGTATATCCGGTGTTACAAACATCATCTGAGAGTCGTCGATATTGCCTATACCCATTTCTGCGTGAGTACCATGTGTTGCATACACAGGTATCTTGAGCTTGCGTGCAACTACTCCCACGCCGCGGATATGATCGCTGTGCTCGTGAGTCACAAAAATAGCCTTTAATGCTCCTGGGTCAATATCGATAGCCTTCAGAGCTTCAAAGGCACGCTTTCCGGATGTGCCGCAGTCTATCATAATATGTGTTTTTCCGTCACTGACAACGGAGCAGTTGCCGGATGAACCGCTTATAAGTGAATATAGCTTAAGCATTTCTTCCCCCAAAAAATATGGGGCGAAATATATTTACGCCCCGTTAATAATTACATATAATCTTCTTCCAATACCTCAATACGCTGTATATCTCCGCCGAGTGCTATGAATTTGTTTTCAAAGTTTTCATAGCCGCGGTCGATGTGATATATATCGCGCACCTCGGTCGTGCCTTCTGCCATAAGTCCTGCTATGATCATTGCAGCGCCTGCCCTCAGGTCGTTTGCCTTTACGCTTGCGCCTGTGAGCTTCTCGACGCCGTCGATGATAGCCAGCTTCCCTTCAACACGGATGTCAGCACCCATACGCTTCAGCTGTGCCGTATAACGGAATCTGTCATCCCAAACACCCTCGCGGGCGGTGCTTGTCCCGGGGATGGTCGTAAGGAAGGTGACGAGCTGCGGCTGCATATCTGTCGGATAACCGGGATAGGGAAGTGCAATGAAATTTACACGGCGGAAAACTGTTCCGTCCTCTACCCATATATGTGCAGTATCTGCGCCGTACTCCACCTTTACACCTGCCTCGATCAGCTTTGATCCGATGATCTCAAGGTGACGGGGGATGATGTTGTGAAGAGTAACATCACCGCGTGTTGCAGCTGCTGCTATCATAAATGTGCCCGCTTCTATCTGGTCGGGGATTATCGCGTAGGATACACCATGAAGCTCTGAGACTCCATGGATCCTAATAGTATCAGTACCGGCACCGCGTATTTTTGCACCGCAGGCGTTCAAAAAGTTTGCGAGATCAACAACATGAGGCTCTCGCGCAGCGCTTTCGATTATTGTTGTGCCTTTTGCAAGGACTGCAGCGAGTATAGCGTTTACTGTTGCGCCTACTGAAACGATATCAAAGAAAATATGTGCACCTATAAGCTCATCTGTGTCAGCTGCAATAAGACCATGAGCTGTATCGACTTTGGCACCCATCAATTCGAATGATCTTATGTGCATATCAATAGGCCTTGTGCCAAAATCGCATCCGCCCGGCGGGTCTACACGGAAATGATGGAATCTGCCGAGCAATGCGCCCATAAGATAGCTTGAACCGCGCATGCGTCTTGTCAGCTCGCTCTGCGGTTCAAATGATGCCACATTGGTGCAATCTATTTCAACGGTATTGTTGTCTGTTTTATTTATAACTGCCCCCAGCTTTTCGAGTATTCTGAGGTACAGGAGTACATCCTTGATATCGGGAAGATTCTCGATCCTGCATATGCCCTTAACCAAAAGACATGCGGGCAGTATTGCAACGGCAGCATTTTTTGCCCCGCTTATAGAAACATCGCCTTTGAGCTTGTTTCCGCCTTTTATCAAGAGTTTTTCCACACAGAAACCTCCTTTATCCATAGAATATAATCAGTATATCACAGTTTTCAGTAAAATGCAAAGCAAAATTTGTATATTAAACATATTGTACAGAAACCGTAATATATGGATAATCGTTCTGTAACACTTTGTATCATCGTGTTTTTTTAGAGACACTATGAAAAAACAGCCTGCCATAGGATGCAGACTGCTATATTCATTTCAATTCGATCAAACGGCGCGCTGAACCTTTCCTGAGCGAAGGCAACGTGTGCAAACATGCACGGACTTGGGAGTACCGTTAACGATAGCCTTTACTTTCATTACATTCGGTTTCCATGTCCTGTTTGAACGTCTGTGTGAGTGAGAAACCTTGATACCAAAGCTTACACCCTTGCCGCATATATCGCATTTAGCCATTATCTACACCTCCTATATAGAGTAATAAACAAACATCATTAGTTATTTTACCACAATTTTTTGCGTTTTGCAAGTATTTTGATAAAATTTTTTCATTTTTTTCGTTTTACTGAAAAAAACATATACGCATAACTTATTTATTGTTGATTTGTCATATAATATTACCTATTTTCATATTGAAAAAAACAACATTTTGTGCTATAATAAATATATATGTAAAATTTTCAGCAAATTCTTGCTGATATTATATTTTGGAAACACAAACGGGGGAGGCTTTATCTTATGGAAAAGGCTGCAAAGCTGCCGCTTAATAAGCTAATTGAATATTTTCAGCTTGAGGTCCTGTATGCACCTCAGAACATGGAATCAGTAGTTATAACCAAATCAGACATTAATCGTCCGGGACTTCAGATGGTCGGCTTTTCAAAGCTGTTTGACAGCACGCGGATCCAGATCATGGGGAAGGTCGAATTTACATTTCTTGAAGAATTTCCGACCGAGGAGCGTGAGAAAAAGCTTGAGCGCTTTTTCGAGCTGGGATTCCCTGTGCTCGTTATAACAAGAGGTCAGCAGATATTTCCGGAGATGATGGAGCTTGCCGAAAAATATCAGATCCCGCTTGTGCGTACAGAGCATGGCACATCACAGTTTATGAGTATGGTGATAAGATATCTTAATATCCAGCTTGCGCCATGTCGTACACGACACGGTGTTTTATGTGAGATATACGGCGAGGGTATACTCATAATGGGCGAGAGCGGAGTCGGAAAGAGTGAAGCCGCGATAGAGCTGGTTAAACGCGGTCATCGACTTGTTGCCGATGATGCTGTTGAGATAAAAAAGATATCAGATTCAACCCTTGTGGGATCGTCGCCGGATATTATCAGGCATTTTGTTGAGGTACGCGGCATAGGTATCATTGATATAAAAGAGATATTCGGTATGGGCGCCATCAAGGATGAGCAGGCGATAGATATGGTCATTCATCTTGAGCCTTGGGATAAGAACAAACAATATGACAGGCTGGGTATGGTAGATGAGTATACAAATATTATGGGTATAAACATACCGTCACTTACCGTCCCAGTAAAGCTTGGCAGAAACATAGCTGTTATAGTTGAGGTTGCGGCTATGAACAACAGGCAGAAGAAAATGGGCTATAACGCTGCAGTTGAGCTTAACAACAGGTTAATGCATCAAATGGAAGAGGAGCTGAATTTACAGTGAGGATAAAATTTGACACACATACACATACACTTGCGACTTCGCATGCATATTCTACAATATCTGAAAATGCATCTTTTGCCGCAAAGATCGGTATGGAGGGCTTTGCAGTTACCGAACACGCGCCTGCAATGCCGGATGCGCCGCATCAATGGTTTTTTAATAATTTAAAAAACCTTCCGAGAGAATTGTACGGACAAAAGCTGCTGACAGGCGCCGAGGTCAATATCCTTGATCTTAAAGGAGAGCTTGATCTGTCAGATGAGATACTTAAAAGACTCGATGTTGTAAATGCAAGTATCCATTCTCCTGTATACAGAGATAACGGAGCCGAGGATCATACAAGCGCATATGAGGCTATGGTTATGAATCCCTATGTGGATATATTGTGCCACAGCGGAAGCCCGTCATTTCCGTATGATTATGAATATATAGTTAAGCTTGCGAAGAAGCATAATAAATTGATAGAGATCAATAATCATTCATTTGCTGTAAGGAGATCCAGCATACCCAACTGTAAAAAGCTTGCGGAGCTGTGCAAAAAATACAGTACCGGTATTGTTGTGTCCTCGGATGCGCATTTCTTCACCGATATCGGGAATTATACTCATGCGCTTGAATTGCTTGATGAGATAAGCTTTCCGGAAGAGCTTGTAATGAATACATCATATGCAAAATTTGAACAGTATTTAACGGTGACAAGAGGTAAAAAGCTGTCACCAAGATTAGGAGAATGATATGTCCTTGGAAAGATTCAGAGCTATAGCACCTGACATTAAAGAAAATGAGCTTATGAGCCGCCATACTTCGTTTAAGATCGGCGGTCCGGCAGATATGTATGCTTCGGTTACTGACGAGGCACAGCTAAAAGAACTGATACTTGAAGCAAAAAGAACGGGTACTCCGTATTTAATTATTGGAAATGGCTCCAATATGCTTGTTTCAGATAAGGGAATACGCGGACTGGTAATACAGATAGCTATAAACTATGTTGAGATCAATGGCATGATCGTCAGAGCCGGAGCCGGCACTTTGATGTCCCGCATCGCTGCGGAGGCGGCTCGCGCTGAGTTGACAGGCTTTGAGACATTTTCAGGGATCCCCGGGACATTAGGCGGCGGGATATTTATGAATGCCGGAGCCTATGGCGGGGAATTGAAAAATGTTATACGATCTGTCAGATATATGGATGAAAACGGAGATGTTTTTGATATACGCGGACAGGATTGCGAGTTCGGATACAGAACGAGTGTTTTCTCTAAGGGAGCAAGGTATATCATATCAGCTGAAATAGAGCTTGAAAAAGGAAACGAGTCCGATATCAGGGCAGCTATGGCTGATTATAACAAACGCCGAAGCGATAAGCAGCCGCTTGCATTCCCGTCGGCAGGAAGTGTATTCAAAAGACCGGAGGGGTATTTTGCCGGAGCACTTATTGAGGCTGCCGGACTTAAGGGATATAGGATCGGCGGAGCCGAAGTAAGCGAGCTTCATGCCGGCTTTATTGTCAACAGAGGCGGCGCAACGGCCTCGGATGTGCTCGCATTGGTAGAATATATAAAGAAAACTGTAATGGACAAATCAGGAGTTATGTTAGAGCCTGAGATAAGACTGATCGGGGAAAAATAAAATGGATTTTACAATTTTGACCGGAATGTCCGGTTCGGGAAAAACTAAAGCAGTACATTTTTTTGAGGATATGGGGTATTTTTGTATTGATAATATGCCGCCGGCTTTGCTTCCGATGCTTGCGGATATGCTTAATACCATGAAGGACAAATTCAGAAGTGTAGCATTGGTGATCGATGCCCGTTTGGGTGATATGATAAATGAGCTTCTTGATCAGGTAGACAAGCTCCGGAGTGAATATGATGTAAAAATAATATTCCTTGATACCGACGACAGCACTCTTGTGAATCGTTATAAGGAGACCAGGCGTGATCATCCTCTCAAAAATCCCGATGGACTGCTTGCTTCGATAAAAGAGGAAAGAAAGTTGACGGAAAAGCTGAGAGCTGCGTCTGATTTTGTTATAGATACATCTGACTTCAAGGGAAATGAGCTGCGTGACAGGCTCATGGATATTTATAATATCTCTTCACAAAACAGTATTTTTGAAGTCAAGGTCGTTTCGTTTGGATTCAAGCATGGAATACCTGCGGATGCGGATATGGTCTTTGATCTGAGATGCTTCCCAAATCCTTTTTATGTACCCGAGCTTAAGCATAAGACGGGCAATGACAAAGAGGTTCGTGATTATGTCATGAGCTTCCCGTCAGCACAGAAGTTCTATGAAATGGTAAAGGAAATGATACTGTTTTTGATACCGCAGTTTATTGAGGAAGCGAGATCATCACTTATTATTGCGGTAGGCTGCACCGGCGGTCACCACAGAAGCGTCACTTTTGCAAATCTCATCACGGCGTTATTAAAGGATAACGGTTATAATGCCGAAGCGATACATCGTGATATAAACATATGAGTAAGCTTAATATTGTTGCTATCGGCGGCGGTACCGGACTATCCACAATGCTCAAGGGACTGAAGCTGCACACAGATAACATTACTGCAATAGTATCTGTGGCAGATGACGGTGGCTCGTCGGGCGTTCTGCGTCAAGACAGAGGCATGCTGCCTCCTGGCGATATAAGGAACTGTGTTGCGGCATTGACCGATATAGGCGCTATGAACTCGGATCTGTTGAACTACAGGTTTCCGGAGGGGATATTTAAAGGTCATACTCTCGGCAACATGATACTTGCAGCGATAAATGATATGTCAGACAACTTTGACGAAGCGGTAAAAAAATTCTGTAATCTTGTCGGCGTATCCGCAAATGTCATACCGGTGTCAAACGAAAGCATATGCCTGAATGCAAAGCTGAAAAATGGCACAGTTATTTCAGGTGAATCCCATATTGGTGACAGATATAATTCGCAAGTAGATATAGAAAGAGTTTTTTTGACTCCATCATGTGTCACGGCAGTTCCTTCAGTAATAGAAGCGATAGATACCGCGGATGTGATCGTTTTGGGACCGGGAAGCCTCTATACCAGTATCATTCCAAATCTGCTTGTTGACGGTGTTGTGAAGGCTATAACTGAGAGTAAAGCAAAGAAAATTTATGTATGTAATATAATGACTCAGCCTGGTGAGACAATGGGATATACAGCATCTATGCATCTTGATGCGCTGGAACGGCACAGCGAAAAGGGGATAGTGGATTATATGATCGTTAACGATGCGCCTATACCCTCAGATGTGGTCAAATTATACGCTGCGGAAAATGCTTCAAATGTGATCTTTGATATAGAAAACCTGAAAAGGCGGGTCGTAGTATTGCATGGAAACATGTTTCTTGTGCAAAACGGTCAGATAAGGCATAATTTCAGCCGTTTATCGCGAGCCATAATGAAAATTGGAGAAAGCTGATGTCTTTTTCGTCTGATATAAAAAAAGTAATATGTAAAACAGCATACGAATGCCCGGGCTGCCGCAGAGCGGAGCTGGCGGGCTTTTTCGTGTTTCCGGCGCGGCTTCGGATCAGTGCACAGAATGTCAGCTGTGCTATATCAGATACCGCAGCGAGGATTACCGTCGCTCTTAATAACGAGTTAGGGCTTAACTGCACGACAGACGGACGAAGACTTATACTTACGGAGAAGGAAAGCCAAACGATTGCAGGGAGCTTGTCGGATCAGGATGTTATTCACAACTGCTGCAGGCTGTCATATATACGCGGAGCGTTTCTTGCGACAGGATCGGTAACAGATCCGGAGAGAGAGTATCATCTGGAGTTCAGCAGCAATTCATTCAATGAAGCAAATTTTCTTATGGATACATTATTCGCTCTTGGTTTTAGTCCAAAGGGCGCAAGACGTCGCGACAAAAAAATAGTATACTTAAAAGAGAGTAATCAGATAGCAGATCTTATAGGATATATGTCTGATGGCAGAGCGGGGCTTGAGATACTTTCAGCTCAGATCGAAAAGGAAATGAAAAGCTCGGCACAACGAAGGGTAAATTGCGACAGCGCTAATCTTTCAAAGCAGGCAAAGGCAAGCGCAATACAGATATCTGCTATAAAAAAAATCAAAAAAGCCCGTAAATGGAGTAGGCTCCCGCAGGTGTTGCAGGAAATAGGCGAGCTCAGGCTGAAGCATCCCGATCTGAGC
>CAMNAT010000052.1 GCA_946531785.1 uncultured Oscillospiraceae bacterium | reverse complement strand
CAATGGATCCAGACATTATCCTGCTCGACGAGCCGACGAGCGCCCTCGACCCCACCATGGTCGGTGAGGTACAGGCTGTTATCAAGGATCTTGCGCAAAGCGGCAAGACCATGATGATAGTAACGCATGAAATGAGCTTTGCCAAGGCGATCTGTAACCGTGTGTTCTATATGGATCAAGGCGGCATTTATGAGGACGGTCCGCCGGAGCAGATATTTGACGCGCCTCAAAAGGAGCTGACAAGGCGATTCATTTATAAGCTGACAACTCTGGAGATCAATATCGACGGCCCGGATTTCGATTTTATCGGTGCTGGCGCGGATATAGACCGCTATTGCATGCAGCACGACATACCGCCGCGCACGAAATACCGTATCCATCTCGCGTTCGAGGAGCTGGCACAGCAGATGCTGCGGTCGGTGCTGGCACATACGCAGATCCGGTTTGTCGTTGAGTATTCCTCGGCACAGGAGCAGACGACAGTTACCGCAGCCTATGGCGGTGAGCGCTTCGACCCGACCGCCGCAGGCAATGAGCTTTCATATAAGTTCCTTGAGGCATCCGTGAATGATCTGAAATACGAATACGATCCCGCGGCAGAATACGGCAATACCGTACAGGCGACCTTCAGCGAAAACGCCGCTCAGTGACATATTAACTTTTTATATAACTAAAACAACCGGACGCAGGCGCATCCGGTTGTTTTTATCATTTCTTTCTGCGTATTTTCAGCTGCTCTTTGAATAACGCTGCCATTCGTTCCTTTCCCTTTTTGCTGATCAGGTCTTCTATTTTCATATCGCCGTTAAATATCATCGTCATCAATCCGATATATGCCTCGCCCAACGCGGCAGTTATCGTTCCGGCAGTTCCGGCGGAGATCGCCGCGCCTACGACTGTACCTGCGCCCGGGATCAGCTTTACAATATTTGAGACCACCGTTCTGCCAAGCAGCGTCGCGCCGCCTGTGCCCAATGTAGATGTAAGAAATGCTGTCAGAATGCTCTTATTGACATCAAGCCCGAAGATCGCAGTGATCGTCGCTATCATTGAAAGCTGTGTTGGTATAAGCAAAGCGGCATCCGCGAACGGGATCGGCGCAGCACCCTCTCCTGCCGCCGCCAAGGTCGCTGTCGCTACCGCTGCATGTGCACGTTTTCTCTTTTCAGCCAGATTTGCTATCTGCACATTCTGAAGGGTATCAAGAAGCTCATCCGGCAAAGATTCCCCCATCACATGAATAAGCACATCCAATCCATATGACGGTATAACAATATCCTCATCGACCTCATAATCCTCGGCAAGCACGCTCACGATCTGCACAACATTCAGATTCTCGTCCAGCAGTATCTGGCGGAGCTCCTCTGCCTTTTTCTTTGAAAATGACTGCGTCAGCACGATAATGATCGGTATCTGCGTTACCTGATTCTCCGCGGACAGCTGTCTTATCCACTCGATCTCTTCAGGCTCAACACGGTTCGAGGCGGTGTTTATGCAATACCATATACAATGGATAGCCTCATTTATATCCTTTGCCGCCAATCCCCTGTTGATCGTATCAACGACCTCTTGCTTGACCTGATTCTGCACATCCTTGCCCAATTCAAAGCCACGCGTATCATAGATCGCAAGGGGTATGCCCTTTTTCGCGATCTTTCGCATATGCTTGGTCACAGGCTTGCCCACTCCAGTTTCAGCGAGCTTTTCTTTAAAGACCGCGTTTATGAGCGTGCCCTTCCCAACACCTGTTTTTCCGGCAACGATAATGTTCAATGTATTAAGATTTTTGATCTTGTCAGCTATTGCGTTTATCGCATCCTGCGCTACCTGAGCTGAGTCAAATGTCATGTTAGTCACCTCTCACTTTTCTTAAAGTATTCATTAAAAATATTTTACCAAAATAACGACAGAAAGTCAACATGGTTTAAAAATCGGTTTACTCTTCTTTTTATGGTGTACATCTGTCCGGTTTGCTTTGTCAAAAACTGTCACAAAAGCATAGTATATATTGCGGATGATACCGCAATAAAAAGAGAGGAGCTTTAAACATGGAGAAAAACAAGACCTGCGTGAATGCGGCTGATATGATATGTGTCGGCAGCTGCGGATGCGTGGGATACGCGTATGTTCCTGTTCAGGAGATGGATGATCTTATGGATGTCAGCCGCGCGGTGAGATGCGGCACTATTTTCCCGGAGCTGGAGCTTGGCATAGACGAATACGGAAAGGTGTGCAAGCAATGGGGGTGCAGCGAGGATGAATAAGAATGAAATGCTGTATAAGGTACAGCAGTATAACTTTGCGGCATATGATATGCTGCTCTATCTTGACACTCATCCCGATGACAGAAAGGCGTTCAGGATGTTCCGCCAGCTTGTGGAAAAGTACAAAAAACTGAAGGCGGAGTATGAGGAAAAATTCGGCCCGCTCGAGGCATACAGCGCCGCTGACTTTGACAGCTTTAACTGGCTCAAGTCACCGTGGCCGTGGGAAAGGATGGCGAATGTATAATGTTTAAGTATAGTAAATTTTTGCAGATACCAATAAATATAAGGCATAAAAACCCGCGGCTTGCAAATGTGATAGCCACGCAGTATGGCGGTCCAAACGGTGAGCTCGGAGCATCGCTGCGCTATCTGTCTCAGCGCTATACAATGCCGGATGATGTTACAAAGGGACTTCTTACAGACATCGGTGTTGAGGAGCTTGGTCACCTTGAAATGGTCGGCACGCTTGTAAGACAGCTCTCAGCGGATGCTCCGGCGGATGAATGGGCAAAGATGGGCTCATGGGAATACTATGCAGATAACGGTGCATCTGTCTACCCACAGAACTCGCAGGGCTCGCCGTTCAACGCGGCATCGATTGCTGTTACCGGAGATCCGTTAACAAACCTGTATGAGGATCTCGCTGCGGAACAGAAGGCAAGAGCAGTATATGACAACATTCTCCGCCTGTCCGATGACGCGGATGTAAACGAAGTCATCAAGTTCCTGCGTCAGCGCGAGGTGGTACACTTCCAGCGCTTCGGGGAAGCGCTTGACAAACTCCAGAGCAAGCTTAAGACAAAGCGTGTAATGGGAACCGGAATGAAAAACAACTGCTGATAAGTACAGCCGGACGCGACCGCGTCCGGCTGATTTTTATAGCAAAATACACCTATGCGGGCAGCCTCACTCGTACATGCCGTACATGTGCGAGTATATGCCATCCTTGGCAAGAAGCTCATCATGCGTGCCGCTCTCGGCAATACCCTCATCTGTGAGTACGATTATGCTATCGGCATTCTTTACAGTCGTCAGTCTGTGCGCTATCACCAACACCGTTCTTCCCTTTGCGAGCTGTTCAAGCGACTGCTGCACAAGTCTCTCACTCTCATTATCGAGTGCCGAGGTCGCCTCGTCAAGAATAAGTATGGGCGGATCCTTTAAGAACACGCGCGCTATGGATATTCTCTGCTTCTGTCCGCCGGAGAGCTTCACGCCGCGCTCGCCTACATATGTATCATAACCGTTCGGAAGCATCATGATAAATTCATGCGCGCCCGCCGCCTTTGCCGCCTCTATTATCTCCTCGCGCGACGCGCCCGGTCTGCCGTATTCTATATTCTCAAACACCGTTCCGGAGAACAGATACACCTCCTGCTGCACAACGCCTATCGCACGCCGCAGCGACAGAAGCGTGACATCTTGCACATCATTGCCGTCTACCATTACGCTGCCGCCAGTCACATCATAGAACCGCGGTATCAGGTTACATATCGTGGTCTTGCCTCCACCGGACGGACCTACCAGCGCGACCGTATCGCCCGCAGGAACGGTTATGCTGATATTTTCAAGCACCTTTTCGGTCTCATCACTGTATTTGAATGTGACATTTCTGAGCTCTATATCACCCTTTACATTTCTCAGCTCAACGGCATCGGGCTTTTCGGTTATATCGGGCTTTGTATCCATTATCTCGCTGAATCGCTCGATCCCCGTCATGCCTCGCTGAAACTGCTCGGTAAACTGGATAAGCGTCCTTACCGACGCAAACAGCGCGCTCACATACAGAAGATATGCAGTGAAATCTCCCGCGGTGATCTCCCCCTTCATAAGGAAGATCGAGCCTGCTATAACTACGGTCAGATACATAGCACCCTCAAAGAATCTGTTTGTGCTGCCGAAGCCGCCCATATACAGATATGAGCGTTTTTTCAGGCTCAGATACTTTTTGTTCCCCTGCTCGAATTTTTCCTTTTCAAGCTCCTCATTAGAGAACGACTTGACAACGCGTATCCCCAGAAGAGAATCCTCGACCTGAGCGTTTATCTCGCCCGCCGCCACCCTCTGCTCCTTGAACACGCGCCGCATACGGGTGTTGAAGAACTTTACGAACACGAAAACAAACGGTATGACTGCGTATACTATCAGGGTAAGCTTCAGGTTAGTCGCCGAAAGTATCGTAAACGAAAGTATGAGCTTGAGCCCGGCGATAAACACCTCCTCAGGTCCGTGATGCGCAAACTCGGTGATGTCAAAAAGATCCGAGGTTATCCGTGACATGAGCTGTCCGATCTTGTTATCAGAGTAGAACTTGAACGAAAGCGTTTGCAGATGTGCGAACATATCGCGGCGCATATCCGTTTCCATCCTCGCGCCCATGACATGACCTATATCCTGCATATAGAAATTAGCTGCGGCATCAAGCAGGCGCAAGCCTAAATAAAGCCCCGCCATTTTGATTATGAGCGGCACGGTGAGTAAGGATATATCATTTACAGCGGTGTTTGTGATATGCCGTACTATCATCGGAAACACGAGGTCGCATACAGTCGTAAGCGACGCGCACAAGAGATCAAACATCAAAATCCATTTATATTTTTTATAATATGGCAGAAAACGCCGGAACAATCTGCGCAGATCCATAATATCCATCCTTTTACATTTAATTGACATATATTATATATTACACGCATAAAAAAGTCAAGACTCGCATTTTATTCCCGCCTATGAAAGCACCACAATTTTCTTGACTTTTTTTGTTTGTAATGATATACTATAATAAGATATGTATAGGTTTTTCGGAGGACATGATGGAAGAGACTTTAATAGAGCAATATATAAAGGAAAACGGCGAATTTATCGCTATCCCGGTAGGTACAAGTATGTATCCCATGCTTCGCAACCGCCGCGACAGCGTATATCTTGTGCGCTACGACGGACAGGGACTTGAAAAATACGATCTGCCGGTATATAAACGCACGAACGGTCAGCAGGTCATGCACAGATGCCTGGGTAAGGACGAGAACGGATATATAATGTGCGGAGATAATCAGTGGACGCTTGAGCATGGGATAAAGGATGAGCAGATCATCGCTGTTGCCAAGGGCTTTTACCGCGACGAGAAATATATCCCGAATGAAAATAAGTGGTATCAGCTTTACTATAAGCTGTGGGCAAAAAATCTGTTTATACGCAAATGCATTCTGAGAGTGATACACAAGATCAACCCAAGACAAAAAATAATGGAAAACTATAAAAATATATAACGGGGAGGAAGATATCAATGAAAAAGAAAACCATTGCGGCACTCGCCGCGCTCGGCGCGGTATTGGGCGCTGCAACAGCGGCAGGGATCATTACCGCCAGAAAGCACCGCCAGCGGCTGCTGAACGGAGGCAGAGATAAGTCTCTCCCGCCCAAGCGTAATGTATATTTTGCAGGCGGTGGACTAGCAGCACTCTCAGGCGCATATTATCTTATCCGCGACTGCGGTATACCCGGCGACAGCATCTATATTTTTGAGGCATCCGGCAACATAGGAGGCGCGTTTAACTTCGGCGGCGACTCCGAGACCGGGTATGTCTGCACAACACCAAAGCTGCTCTCACCGAGCAATCATTCAAATATGGTCGATATGCTCAAGGGTATACAGTCTGCAAATCTAGACAACATGAGCGTTCACGATGAGATCATGAATTATATGTTCGCTAACCTCGCATCGGACGGCGCGCGCCTTATCGATGCTGACAAGAACGCCGTAAGGAGCGGTTACGGAGTTTCAAAGGAAGCGCTAAAGCGGATAAAGGCACTGCTTGGCACACGCGATCATATGATCTCCGGGATAAGCATTGCCGAATATTTTATCGAGACTCCCGATTTCTTGAATTCAAATCTCTGGACGATCATATCAACAACATACCTCGTCCGTGAAACATCATCTATCCTTGAACTGAAGCATATACTGAACCGCATTTCCGGCGAGATAACGGACATATTCACCCAGAAAAATATAGTCCGCTCACAGCTCAACCTCCAGGAGACGATAATATCGTCATTAAAGGCGTATCTTGAAGCGCACAATGTCAATATCGCTACCCACTGCGAGGTGACAGACGCTGATTTTGACGATGAGACAGGAAGAGTGAACGCTATCCATCTCGACGACAACGGCACATTAAAAACATTCTACCTGAACGCAAAGGATCTGTTCTTCGTTACAAACGGCTCAATCAGCGAATGTGCGACTACAGGCAGCTACGATCAGCCCGCACCTGTTGCGGAGACTACTCCGGTATCTGCGGCGCTGTGGACAAGGCTCAGCGAAAAGCGCGACGGCTTCGGCGATCCGCTGACCTTCTACTCAGACATCGACAGCGAGGTGATCTCATTCACAATCACATCAAAGTCAAGGCTCCTGCTCGACAAGATCAATGAGATATCAGGCAACACGACTGCAAGCGGCTCGCTTACGACCTTCAAGGATTCACCGTGGGGGCTCACGATATCCACACTGCCGCAGCCATATTTCTCATCACAGGCAGACGATATAACCGTGATCTGCGGCTATGGCATCAACACAAATAAGAAGGGCAAGTACACCGATAAGGAAATGTGCTATTCAAGCGGCGCTGAGATACTGTTTGAGCTTGTAAAGCATCTCGGCATTGAGGATATGTGGGATGAGATAACAAAGGATATAGTAAACGTTATCCCATGCGCTATGCCTTATGCAACAGCTGCAGCACTTCCCTATTACGATGACGGCAAGCCGATAATAGTAAAGGACAGCTGTGCAAACATGGCGTTCATCGGTCAGTTTGCAAAGCTCGGCGCCGGGATATCCAATTCAAGCGAATATGCGGTACGCACAGCGCGCGAGGCAGCATACAGGCTTACGGGCACAAAAAAATCATCAACACCGCCGCCGAAGGCTATGATGGGAGCATATTTAATGCTGAAGTCACTTAAAAAATAACGATATATAATAAATATCCATCCTTTTTTTAACCACGCGTTCGTCGCGTGGTTTTTCTTATGAAAAAAGGTGGCATATCGATTCCGATATGCCATTTTTACATTATTCAGTTTTCCGGCACCTCTAATGTGATGCAGCCTATCTTGCAGCCGCGGAGCTCATCGAGCACCATGTTTGCGGCGCGCTCCATATCTACCTCTCCGCCGCTGATGACAAAGCCGCGCCGTCTGCCGATCAGCTCCAATACCTCGTAGCCTTCAAGAGAGGATATATCATCCTTGATCTTATACCGCTCGCAAACCTCGGCGGGGTATTCGTCACGCAGGTATTCGCAGAGCGAATACGCTAAAAGCTCAGTGTTCATTATCTCATCGCGTATGGCGCCGGTATACGCAAGCCGCTTTGCAAGCTCCTGATCCTCAAACTTCGGCGGCAGTATGCCCGGCGTGTCCAGAAGCTCCGCATCACCCTTTATCCTTAGCCACTGCTTGCCCTTGGTAACGCCGGGGCGGTCGCCGGTCTTTGTGCTTGCCTTGCCTAAAAGCCGATTTATAAGGCTCGATTTACCCACATTCGGAATGCCGACCATCATCAGCTTCAGCGTGCGCGTTCTGCCCTTTTCCGCATCGCGCTCTATACGCTCGCGGACAAGCTCGCGCGCGGAGGATAAGACCTTATTTATGCCCATGCCCGTTGCGCAGCTTATCGGGATCACGGTAAGCCCCTGCTTTCTGTACCATTCTATCCACATATCCGTCCGGCGGCGGTCGGCAAGATCTGCCTTATTCATGACCAAAAGCCGCGGCTTATGCTTGATGATATCATCAAAGTTCGGGTTTCTGCCCGAGAACGGGATGCGCGCATCGAGGATCTCGACAACAACATCTATCATCTTCAGGTTTTCCTCTATCAGTCTCCGGGTCTTTGCCATATGCCCCGGATACCACTGTAATGTATTCTGCATATTTACCTCTTTCTATAATTTAAGGGGAACCATGTGGTTCCCCTTTATTTCTTTTTTAATAAACCGACCCCATTGCGTTGAACGGGAACAGTCTGATCTGAGCCTTGCCCAGTATCGCTTCCTTTTTGATCTCGCCCAGAGTCGAAACTCGGCTGTCGGTCGAGTGCTCACGGTTATCTCCCATTACAAACACGCAGCCCTCGCTTACCGTTACCGGATACTCAACACTTCTGTCTGTCGGATATGTAGTACCCTTTATATACGGCTCGTCAAGCTTTACTCCGTCAACATAGACGCTGCCGTCCTCGATGTTTACGGTCTGCCCCTCTGTTGCGATTATACGCTTTACATAGTATATCTTTGACAGCTCCTTCGGAAGACTGAAGCCCTTAAAGAACTGCTCAACGCCCGAAAGATGCTCCTTGCCGCTCTTTGCCGCTTCCTTATCAAAGTATACCTCGCGCTTTTTATAGTTACTGTCGAGGATGATTATGTCACCCTGATGCGGCTGATACCCAAGCTTAGTAACGATTAGACGGTCATTGTTATGCAGCGTCTCCTCCATGCTGGGTCCGTCGACCTTGACTATATCAAAGAGAAAGCCCTTTATGAGAAAGGCTATAGCGACAGCGATCGCGATGGAATACACCCACTCGAAAATCTCTCGTCCCACGCTTTTCTTGTTCTTCTTATCCTCAACGACTACCTCGTTATTTTCCTCGTTTGGCTCGTTATTTTCATTAACGATATTGGTCTCATTATTTTCAGACATAGATAAAACCTCCGAAATTTTGTTATGGAAATGGCAGGACGGCGCATTGCGCCGTCCCGATCAACCCATAGGTCAGATTCTTTCCTTAACCTTTGCAGCCTTGCCGACTCTGTCGCGCAGATAGAACAGCTTAGCACGGCGAACCTTACCGTGTCTTACTACTTCGATCTTCTCAACATTCGGTGAATTTACCGGCCATGTCTTCTCCACGCCAACGCCGTATGATATACGTCTTGCAGTGAAGGTCTTGCCGATACCGCCGCCCTGGATCTTTATAACCGTACCCTCGAACATCTGTGTTCTGGTTCTTGAACCCTCGACGATCCTCTGGTAAACCTTTACGAGATCGCCGACCTCAAGCTCCGGCAGGTCAGTTCTTATCTGGTCTTTTGTGATCGAATCAAGAATAGCTTTTGTGTTCATGATCAAATCCTCCTTTATAGCTTAGACATTCGTGCCGACCATAGGCAGAGGACTGTCCGTAATACCGAAATATTATATCATAATAAACCGCTGTTTGCAAGTCTTTTTTTCATTTTTTACAATGAAATTCCCGCGCAGAGTGCAAGCATTTCTTGTATATTATTACT
>CAMNAT010000051.1 GCA_946531785.1 uncultured Oscillospiraceae bacterium | reverse complement strand
AGCGTACATAATAAACATAGGTATGAATTCGGTATGAGAAAGGTTATTAGCTGAATCATGAAGAAAACACATTCACACGCCTATGCCCGGCTCAGGTTCGCGACCATAGCGGCGGCTGTGGTCATAATCCTGTTCGCCATGGCGGCGCTCTTCCTCGGACAGAGATTGCTTTCCGTCTGTGGATTTGTTGCGGGGCTGGCGCTCATGATCTACACACTCATCGTGATACACGGGCGCAGCGCCGAGGTATCGGGGCATATAATCAAGGTCAGTGAGAACAATGAACTGATCTCGGAAAACATGCTCGAAAGTCTCCCGCTACCGCTCGCGGTATGCGCCGCGGACGGCAGCATAAGGTGGTATAACGACCGCTTCGCGCAGATATTCAGTGCGCGCGAGCTTCGCGACGGTATGCTCGACGAGTGCATACGCGAGCTGAAATGGTCGGAGGTGCTGAAAACCCCGGGCGGCAAGGTCGTGTATTCGGAGATAGGCGAGAGCATATTCGCCGTCACATGGCGGATGATAAAGGACACGACTCAGAAATCGGAGAATGAATATACAGTATATGTGTATATGAAGGATATCACCGACGAAGAGACCCTGAAGCAGGCATATGAGAACGAGCGTGTGGATATCGCGATAATAAATATAGATAACTATGATGAATTCCAGCAGCGGATCAATGATGATGTGGTGGAGTCCACAAGCTCAAAGCTGCGCGCGGTCATTTCGGAGTGGGCAAGGGAGTCATCGGCGGTACTGAAAAAGACCGACCGCGACAGGTATTTTGCTGTGTTCGAGCATCAGCATCTTAAAAAATACACAGATAAGAATTTTGAGATAATCGGTAAGATAACAGCCATTGCCGACGAGGTCAAGTTCCCGCTGTCGATAAGCATCGGCATCGGCACAGGCGGCAATCTTTCCGAGAACGAGATCAGCGCGAGGAACGCGCTCGATCTTGCGCTTGGCCGCGGCGGCGGGCAGGTGTGCATAAAGGACGAGACTAAGTTCCGCTTCTTCGGCGGCAAGAGCGGCGAGTATGAGCGCAGCTCGCGCGTAAAGGCGCGCGCGGTCGCGTCGGCGCTCACCGAGCTTATAAAAAACAGTGATCGTGTGATCTTCATGGGTCACCGCGGCGCGGATTATGACTGCTTCGGTGCGGCTGTCGGGCTCCAGCGCGCGGTGCGCGAGCTCGGCAAGGTGCCGTATATCGTCCATGACAGTACGTCACCGGCGGTGGATAACATGTACAAGCTGCTAGACGCGGACGAGACCTATGACGGGCTGTTTGTCGGCGAAATGGATGTGCAGGAGTGCGTGACACCGGATACATTGCTCGTTGTGCTCGATACTCATCGGCCGTCTATGCTGCCGTGTCCGGAGCTTTTGGAGAGAGTCAGCCGTATAGTGCTGATAGATCATCACAGGCGCTCGACCGAGTTCATAAGCCCGGTATCGCTCGTCTATCATGAGCCGTATGCGTCCTCGACCTGCGAGATGGTGACGGAGCTTCTGGAATATATGAATGTCGGCAATTCGATCACGAAGCTCGAGGCGCAGTGCCTTTACAGCGGCATTGTGGTCGATACGAAGAACTTCATGCTAAAGACCGGCGTGCGTACCTTTGAGGCGGCGTCGTATCTCAGAAGGCTCGGTCTTGATACCGTAGCAGTGCGCCGTATGTTCTCAACGAGCGCAAAGGACTATGCGATGAAGGCGGATATAGTGAAGTCTGCTGTCATGGTAAGTCAGAACACAGCGGTCGCAAAGACATATACCTCTGACAGGAAAATGCGTCAGATCGCATCCGCGGCGGCGGATGATATGCTCAATCTTGAAAATGTAGCCGCGTCGGTGGTCGTATATCCGGCTGACGGCGGCACCGGCTTCAGCGCGAGGTCGATAGGCACGGTCAATGTCCAGCTCATCATGGAGCGGCTCGGCGGCGGCGGTCATATGACGGTCGCGGGCGCGTTCATACCGGGCATCGGCGTTGATGAGGGCGTAAAGCGCGCCGAGGCGGCGGTAAGGGCATATATAGAAGATACCAAAAATTAAAATAACCGGAACGGGAGGAAAATACAATGCAGGTAATTCTTACACAGGATGTAAAGGGACAGGGAAAAAAGGGTCAGATGGTAAAGGTGTCCGACGGCTATGCGCGCAACTTCCTTTTACCCAAGGGGCTCGCAACAGAGGCTACCAAGGAGAACATAAATGTCTTGAAGGGCAAGAGGGAATCTCTTGAATACAAGATAAAGACCGAGACAGAGGAGGCTCAGGCTATTGCGGAGAGGATGAAGAGCATCGAGCTCATCGTCAAGGCGAAGGCGGGCGATAACGGAAAGCTTTTCGGCTCGATAACCTCAAAGGATGTTGCGGACGCGCTCACCGCGCAGGAGCATATAAAGCTCGATAAGAAGAAGTTCGTTCTGCCCGACGGCGGCATAAAGGCTCTCGGCACAACGACCATAACCGTAAAGCTCTACACCGGCGTTACGGGCGAACTGAAGGTAACGGTGGAAAAACAGTAAGATAAACAAAGGAAGGGAACAGTAATGGAGGAGGAAAACAACAGCTTATCCGCGGAGCAGCTGCGTCCGGATCCGGCGCAGGAGCTGCCGTATAATCTTGAGGCAGAGCAGGCTGTTGTGGGCAGTGTGCTCACCGACTCCTCAAGTGTTGCCGATGCTGCGGAGATATTAACGCCGGAGGATTTCTATTTTGCAAATAACCGAATAATATTCACCGCTGTGCTGGAGCTTTTCAACGGGAACGAGGAGATAGACTTCCTCACGGTTTCAGAGCAGCTGAAGCATATGCGGCCGGATCGTCCCAGGTACCGCGGCGAGACAGTGAATCTGCTCGAGACAGCCGGCGGGATAGATTATCTCAAAAAGCTCGCAATGAGCGTGCCGACCACGCAGCATGTAAAGCATTATTCAAGCATAATCAAGGAAAAGTCCATCCTGCGCTCGCTCATAAAGAGCATGAGCCGCATTTCGCAGAAGGCGTATAACGAGGAGGGCAGCCTTGCAAGCCTTTTGGAGCAGTCGGAGCAGTCGATCTTTGATATAACCTCATCGAGGGAGAAGAACGACCTCATGCATGTCAGCGATGTTTTGCAGATAAGCTATGAGAACATAGCCAAGAGCATCGAGAAAAAGGGCGGCATAACCGGATATGACACGGGCTTTCATGAGCTGAACCGCGTAACGGGCGGCTTCCACGGCGGCGAGCTGATAATCATAGCCGGACGACCGGCAATGGGTAAATCGACCTTCGCGGTGAATATCGTCGAGCATATGAGCATATCCGAGCATGAGCCGGTCG
Organism: uncultured Oscillospiraceae bacterium; assembly: GCA_946531785.1. Lineage (GTDB taxonomy): Bacteria > Bacillota > Clostridia > UBA1381 > UBA1381 > Ornithomonoglobus. The sequence goes on along the minus strand of CAMNAT010000051.1, from coordinate 6,318 downwards.
CGATCTTCAACCTCGAGATGCCCGCGGAGCAGATCGTGAACAGAATACTCTGCTCGCAGGCTCTTGTACATAACAGCAAGATACAGACCGGCAAGATGGAGCCGGATGACTGGGTGAAGCTGTGCGACAAGGCGGACAGGATCGCCATGTCGCCGCTTTATATCGACGACACCTCAACCATCAATGTGTCGCAGATACGCGCAAAATGCCGCAGATTAAAGCAGACGCGCGGGCTTTCAGCGATAGTCATCGACTATCTGCAGCTGATGCAGTCCAGCGGCAGGAGCGAAAACCGCCAGCAGGAGATAGCGGAGATCTCGCGATCCTTGAAGATACTTGCAAAGGAGCTTGATGTGCCGATCATCGCACTGTCGCAGCTCAAGCGTGAGAGCGAGTCGCAGAAGGGCAAGCGCCCTATGCTCTCAGACCTGCGCGAATCCGGCGCGATAGAGCAGGATGCCGACCTTGTAATGTTTTTGAACAGAAAATATGTAGTCTCGCACGATCCGGAGGACAAGGAAAAGGCGGAGTGCATAATCGCAAAGAACCGTCATGGCGAGACGAAGGATATACCGCTCGGCTTCAAGGGCGAGTACTACCAGTTCCGTAATGTGGAGCTGCGCGAGGAGCCGCCCGGCGGCGAGAAAAAGGAATAACTCAAAAGGAGCAGCACATGCTCCTTTTTTGCATAATTAAAAACAGAGGATGACCGATGCTATTGAAAACAAAAGAGCCTGTGTTATACTGATATAAATACAGATGTGCGAAATAAATACAGTTTATCCCTTGAAATGTGCAGTTTGTCCCTGAGGAAATTTGACATAAGGATGACGAAAGAATATAATGACATTCGGAAAAAACAATACTTTAAGTAAAAATTTGTTATGAAGGAACGATTTATTATGAAAAATAAGAAGATAGCAATGATAGGGTTGGCGGCTGTGATGGCTGTAGCGGCAATGAGTGCGAGTGCGTTTGCGGAAGAGATGTCTTCGGGAGATATGCCTACATGCAATATGCACGAATCCGATGATCGTGCATATTATCCTGTTCCGCAGACAGCCCTTAGCGGAATCGGCAGCTGTATAAAATATTTTTCTACAACCGTCAGTGCAAAATATTTAAAAGTATGGGTGATCAATAACAGTCATGAATCAGGAACTCCTGAGGATTATGAGGTCAGACTCTATCAGGGTACGACCTTAATAGACCAGTGTACGGTAGGCGGCGGCTATGAATGGAACGGCTCATGGTATGACAATGATAACGGGATCGTAACTGATAAGTCAAATGCCGCTGCTGCATCATACAGGGTGGTTGTATCAAATTCTACGGGAAATCAATTAAAAGGATACATAACAGTGAGAAGAGGATCATATCCGATGAGAGTAAGATAGTTTTGGCTATTAAAAATAGTTTTATTTATGATTCAACATGCGAGCAAAACAATATTTGTGCGAGTGCCGGAGTGATCCGGCACTCCCGTCGGTTTTACGGCTCCAATGCCTCTATATACGCGGAGAGTATCTTTTCCGCTCCGGCTTTTTGTTTGTCGGAAAGACCTCGTATGATCTCGTTTACGCGCGATCTGTTTTCCTCATATCCGAAAAGTATATAATCGGCGGATATGCAGAGAGCGCGGCATAGCTTGCACAGCGTAGCGGCGGACATGCCCTTTTTGCCGGATTCGATATCCGCAAGAAATTGTATTGAGATCTCGGCCTTTTCCGCAAGCTGCTCGCGCGTGAGCTGAGCTGTGCGGCGCAGCTCAAATATCCTGCTGCCGATATCTGTATTAAGTGTTTTATTCATATATACACATCCTTTGAATAACATCTATAACTATAGTATAACAATAACAATAGTTGAATAAAATCATCAATAGTTATTGACAAAACATAACTATTGATGTATAATGTAAATATATTCTTTTTTAGGAGGTAAATAACATGAAAAAGCTGTTATCAACATTATGCGCTGCGGCTATAGCGGTATCCGCGGCGGTGCTGCCGGTGCATGCCGATAAGACCGGTACATACGAGGATGCCGGAGGGAATATCTATGAGTACCATATAAATTCCTTTGGTGCGTCGATAGATAAGATAGAGGTCAAAGGCGATGCTGCCGAGCTTATCATACCGGCTGAGATAGAGGGTGAAAAGGTCTATATGATCTCCGGCTACGCCTTTGAAAAGGCGGACAGAAGCAAGGTCGAAAAGATCAGGCTTGAAGCCGACACTGATCGGTTCAGCTTTGAAGTTATGGAAAATCTTACTGAGGTAAGCTTGCCGGATAGTCTGAAAAAGATACCGGAAATGGCATTTTTGGGCTGTACAAGCTTAAAGTCAATAACCATTCCCGACGGTGTTGCCGAAATAGGCTCACAGGCATTTGAGAGCTGCACATCACTTACAAGCATAGTTGTTCCGGACAGCGTTAAGACGCTCGGTGATATGGTATTTATGGACTGCTCATCACTTGCCGATATCACATGGGATCGCAATGTGGATCTCGGACTTTCGGTGTTTAACGGAACAAAGTACCTTGAGGACTATAACGGGGATTTCATCCTGACAAATAACGATAGGACGCTTTATGCATCGGCTGGAAAGAATACAGTGGTCGAGATACCGGAGACCGTGACGGATATCACCCAGTTTGCCTTTGACGGTTCACCTGTAAGAAAGGTGATCTATCCGTCATCAATGAAAACCATTCCGCAAAATGCTTTTTGCGGCGCGGCAAAGCTCGAGGAGGTCGAGTTCAGGGGAACGATAACGGAAATTGGTATGACTGCGTTCCAGAACTGCACTTCACTTAAAAGCGCGGTGATCCCCGAGGGTGTGACAAAGATACCTTTCGCTTGCTTTGCCGGATGTAAAGCTATAGAGAATATTGTTATACCCGATACAGTCACAAGCATTGAGAGCGAGGCGTTTGAAAACTGCAAGGGCGCAAAGAGTGTTACATTATCAAATAATTGCAGCGTTATCCCCGAGATGTGCTTTGCATACTGCGAGAGCCTTACGGGCATAACGATACCGGAGAGCGTGAAAATGATAGAGACAAGGGCGTTTGCGGATTGCTTTGCTCTTTCGGATGTAAGGATGTCGGATTCTACTGAGATAGGCAAGGATGCATTCAAAAACACACCATACGGCAAGGCAATGCAGCTGCCGCAGTCAACGGATGAGCCGGGCAGAAAAATACGGACGGACGAGGATGATACACCCTCTCGCACACAGAAGCCGAGGGCAACGCAAGCGCCCGCGCCGGAAGAGACTCTGACAAGCGCACCGGCAGCGACAGCTGCGCCGGAGCAGGGGGCGACAATAGATGTAATATCCGGCGACGGGCTTTCGGTCGAGGTGAACGATAGGACTGTAGCATTCCCGGATGCCGAGCCGTATATAGACGAAAACGGGCGTACCCAGATCCCCATCCGCGCGGTAGCCGAGGCTTTGGGCTGCAAGGTGGACTGGGACGACGCATCACAGACTGCGATCATCACAAAGGACAATACGGTCATAATGATCGTGATAGGCAGCAGCGATATGCAGATAGGCGGCGAAACGGTACAGATGGATACCACCGCCGAGATAAAGGACGAGAGAACATATATACCCGTCCGCTTTGTCGGTGAAGCGTTAGGTATGACAGTAAATTGGATAAATCGATAAAATTGAGGGAGTGCCGGAGCGATCCGGCACTCTTTTTTAGCTTTTTTTCGTTCAGGGGTTGATTTTTATGCGAAACAGTTGTATAATAGTCCTGCAATAAATTTTTAACAAAGGAGTAATATTTGTCATGCAAAAACTTGTTTCAGCGGTACTTGCCGCAGCAACAGCATTATCGGCAATGGGCATAGCAGCTCTTGCGGATGATGAGATCAAGATATTCGTAAATGCCGAGGAGCTCGTTATTCCCGAGGGCGACACGATGCCGTTCATCGAGGAGGAGCGCACGCTCGTTCCGATGCGCGCTATCTTTGAAGCGCTCGGCGCAAAGGTGGACTGGGACGGCGAAAACAGACGCGTTACAGCTACAAAGGATGAGAACACCGTAGTTCTTGATATCGACAGCAAGATCATGCTCGTAAACGGCACAGAGGTAGAGCTTGATGTTCCGGCAAAGATCGTAAACGAGAGAACGGTCGTACCGGTAAGGGCTATCTCCGAGAGCCTTGACTGTGTTGTATACTGGGATCAGGATACGACTTCAGTATATGTAAACGAGGTAGAGGATAAGTCAGCGCTTCCGCAGGAGTACAAAACTCTTGACGAGCTCAACGCCGCTATCTTCTTGAACGGTCCGGACAGATTTACAGTAGCTGCGCCGACAAATCCGCTTATATCGATAGTGGGCTATGAGTTCTTTGCAGATGACAACATGGCGCAGATCGATGCAGACTGGGCGGTAGGCGAGGGCGCGCGCTTCTTCGTAAGAGTGACACCCGGAACTGTTGAGAACATAATCGGCACAGGTCTTGCAAAGGAGAAGGAGGTATTCCGGCTCACAAGCGGCGCTGAGGCAAAGGTCGAGGAGGACGATGAGGTCATATATGCAACATGGTATAACAATGACTATTCATTCGGCGTACTTATCCATAAGGGCGACTGGGATGCGTCAGATGTGCTCAAGGAGATCGTAAACGATGTTGACGCGCAGTATCCGGTAAAGAGCGGCGAGGCGTTCTATGGCACGCGTCAGGACTCAAAGAGCCAGCGCGCATCGCTCGGAGTCATCCCCGGCGATGCAGAGGGTGAGTTCTATGCGGCAATATCATGGAGCAGCAGCGCAAATGAAACAACTATCTGGGACATGACCTGCAAGTATGACGCAGAGAACGGCACGCTTGTATATGAGAACGGCACAAAGACCGATGTGACATATGACGCAGAGGGCAAGATGGAAGAAAAAGAGGTATATACAGGCAGCAAGGGCTCATTCAGACTTGAGGACGGTTCGGTATTCTGGACGGACGACAAGGACAAGGAGCTTGCAGAGGGCTGCCAGTTCAACCACGCTTATCTGATGAACGCAAGCGAAGAGCCCGCAGCAGAAGAGGCTGCAAAATAAGAGATATTTATAGTTTTCAGAGGAGTCCGGCAAAGCGGGCTCCTCTTTATGTTTTCTTTACAATTTCATTACATTTGGCTTGGCTGTGCGGTGTCGGCTTGACAAATCCGGGAAAATGGTATAAAATAATACGGCATATTTATAAATTAATACAATATATAGTATATAAATTCGACAAGGGTGATTTTAATAATGCCAAAGAAGGCTGATTACAGTAATGAATCCATCACAAAGCTGAAGGACGAGGAACGCGTCCGTCTCCGTCCGGCGGTAATATTCGGCTCGGACGGGCTGGAGGGCTGCGAGCACTCGTTTTTTGAGATACTTTCAAACTCCATCGACGAGGCGCGCGAGGGCTACGGCAAGCTGATAGAGGTAACGCGCTTCCGCGATAAGAGCATAGAGGTACGCGACCACGGCAGAGGCATCCCGCTCGACTATAACGAGAGCGAGGGATGCTATAACTGGGAGCTGGTTTTCTGCGAGCTGTACGCCGGCGGAAAATATAACAACAACAACGGCGGAAACTATGAGTACAGTCTGGGACTGAACGGTCTGGGCGCATGCGCTACTCAGTATTCGTCCGAATATATGGATGTCGAGGTCGTCCGCGACAAGACGAAGTATACCCTGCATTTTGAAAAGGGCAAGAACATCGGCGGACTTGAAAAGACACCGACCCGCTCTGTGCAGACGGGAACGGTGCAGCGGTGGAGACCGGACACCGAGGTGTTCACCGAGATAGATATCCCCGTTGAGTTCTATAAGGATATCTTAAACAAGCAGGCAATGGTAAACGCGGGCATAAAGTTCGTGCTGTTCAACGAGACCGAGGACGGCAATATGGAGATGTTCAGCTATCTCTATGAGCACGGCATCGAGGACTATGTAAAGGAAGCAGTCGGCGAGGACGCAATGACCACAGTCGAGACATGGGAATGCGAGCGCTCCGGCCGCGACCGCGAGGACAAGGACGAGTACAAGATGAAGATGCAGGTATCGTTCTGCTTCTCAAACCGCGTGAATCTTCTGGAATACTATCACAATTCGAGCTTCTTAGAGCATGGCGGCTCACCGGACAAGGCGGTGAAGAACGCCTTTGTGTACGCGATCGACCAGTACATGAAGCAGCTGCGCTCGATGCGCCTGCCTGTCCGGTTGTCGACACGCCACAGGCCGCACTCCGCAAAGTCCGCGCCCGTCTCCTCCAGCTGATTGAACAGCTTCTCCAGATAGCGG